>JAJDEE010000145.1 GCA_029259975.1 Planctomycetota bacterium | reverse complement strand
GCTTTCCCAACACCCAACGTCATCGACCCAACGGGCGCCGGCGACAGCTTTGCCGGCGGCATGATGGGTTATCTCTCAGAACAAGATAATTTTGAGCCTGAAACGCTGAAGACGGCGATGGCCTATGGCACGCTCACTGCCAGCTTCAACGTCGAAGGATTCGGCCTGGAGCGAATGCAAGAGATCTCGCGCGACGACATCGAGTCACGCATGCGTGACTATCGCCAGATGCTGAGCTTCTGATGGCAAAAACCCGCACGTTTATCTCCATTGTGGCAAACGACGAAGTTTATGCCAACGCACTTTCCACGATCAAATCGCTGGGGCCGTTGGCCGACAATGTCCGTTGGACTGCGCCGGACAATTTGCATTGGACTTTGCAATTTTTGGGCGAAGTGGATGACATCGACATTTACGCGATCTGCCGCGCTGCGAGCCGCGTTGCTTCTGCGCTGGAAGTGTTTCAATTGAGTGCGTTAGGCGTGGGTGCTTTTCCGAGCGTCGAGAAGCCGCGATCGATTTGGCTGGGGGCAGGAGAGGGCAACGACGCCCTGTGCAAGTTGCAGGACGGCATCGAAGAGAGTATGGCCAAGCTAGGTTTTCGGCCCGAACGCCAACGCTTTACGCCACACCTAACGCTTGGCCGTGTGCAGCAGGGCAGCCACGGCGGCGCTGCCTTGAGCGAAAGGCTCGCTGAGCTATCCGAATTTGACGGCGGGCGGATGGACGTGGACGAAGTGGTTGTCTATGGCAGCGAGCTGACGCGAGAGGGGCCTACCTATCACGTATTAGGTCGTGCTCCACTGTCCAGCAAGGAGTAGCAACTACTTGGCAGACGAAGAACTATCGGCGACAGAACTCGCCCAATTGGCGACCCAGCTGCAGCGCCTCGCTGCCGACCGCGGCTTGCTCGCCGCGATGCCCGAAGATGAGCGCAAACAGCTCTTGCAGGCAGCTAGCCAACTCGCCTTTCCCGATCGGGCTGCCCGGCGAAATCAGCAACGCAAAAACCGGCAGCGCAAGCAGGCTGACCTCGACAACAAACGCAAAGCCGACAAGCGGCTGCTCGCCCAGACCGGCATGCGTGCGCCAACCAGCATCCGTCAACTCAAAAAGGCTTCGCCGCCTGAGCCGTTCGACCCGCCTGCGCCGCCGACCGGCGATCATCCTATCGAACATTTTGGCCCTCGGCTCCAGGTGCCTCGAACCTGTTACATCTGCAAAAGCGAGTTCGACCGCGTCCACTTTTTTTATGATTCGATGTGCGCCGACTGTGCCGAACTCAATTGGACCAAGCGCGAACAGACCGCCGATCTGACTGGCCGCTATGCCTTGGTCACGGGTGGACGCGTGAAAATTGGCTATCAGGCAGCGCTCAAGCTACTCCGCGCCGGGGCGTACGTCGTCGTAACCACTCGCTTCCCCCGTGACGGTGCCGATCGGTTTTTGCAAGAAGCTGACAGCGACCAGTGGCGTCATCGGTTAGAGCTACACGGTCTCGACCTGCGACACACGCCGAGCGTTGAGGCGTTGGCCGACCATCTCGTCGCGACGCTGCCGCGACTCGATTTTATTTTGAACAATGCCTGCCAAACCGTTCGTCGCCCACCTGGGTTTTATGCACACCTGATGGAAGGCGAGCGCCGGTTGTCGGAATCGCTGCCGAGCGAGGCCCAACCGCTGTTGGCATCCTACGACGGGCTACGGGCTACCGGGACGATGTTGGCCACGCAAGAACCTCTCGATCTGGCTGGCAGCAGCATCGCTGGGATTGTCCAAGCGGCCCAGCTCTCGCAAATCCCACTAGCGCCCGGCGACACCGCCGCGGGCCACGAAATTTTCCCCACAGGTCAATACGACTCCGACCAACAACAAATCGACCTACGCGACGTCAACAGTTGGCGGCTGCGACTGGCCGAAGTGCCAACGGTCGAGCTGCTTGAGGTTCAACTGGTGAACGCCATCGCGCCGTTTATCTTCAACGCCCGTCTAAAACCATTAATGCAGCGCGTGCCGACGCCCGACAAGCACATTGTCAATGTCTCGGCGATGGAGGGTGTGTTTTATCGCGCCTACAAAACCGACAAGCACCCACACACTAATATGGCCAAAGCGGCGCTCAATATGCTCACTCGCACCTCCGCCCAAGACTACGCCCGCGATGGCATCCACATGAACAGCGTCGACACCGGCTGGATCACCGACGAAGACCCGCAGCATATCACTAAACGCAAACGCGAAGAACTCGACTTCCACCCGCCGCTCGACTTGGTCGACGCAGCGGCACGCATCTGCGATCCCATTTTTTCGGGCTTGAATTCAGGCGATCATGTGTGGGGCAAGTTTTTGAAGGACTACCAGCTAGCCAATTGGTAAGCTGATTTGCGACGTCTACCAAGACGACCAACTACCAATAAACCCTAAGCTAAATGCGGAAGGATGAAATCACCCGCATGAATTTCCGCGTCGTAACCTACAACATCCACAAAGGCATTGGCGGCATCGACAGACGCTACCAGCTTGAGCGAGTGATCGAGACGCTTCGTCATTGCCATGCCGACATGGTCTGCTTGCAAGAAGTCGACGACGGCGTGCCGCGTTCCAAGCACGACAGTCAGGCCCAAGTGCTGTCCGAGGCACTGGCACTGCCACATTTTGCCTATCAGCACAACGTCAAGCTCAAGCATGGCGCCTACGGCAACGCCATTCTCAGTCGTTTTCCGCTGGCTGATATCACGCATGTTGACCTGACCATTCCGCTAAAAAAACGCAGAAGGGCGTTACTTGCCCATTGTCGAATCCCGGTGGACGGGCACCGCCGTACGGTTCTCGTTGCTAGCCTGCACCTTGGGCTAGCCGGCTTCGAGCGGCAAATTCAGCTGCAACGCCTGTTGCAGCATCCTCTGCTAAAACACACGACATCGCGGTCGTCGATATTGCTGTGCGGGGACTATAATGACGTTTGGGGGCGGCTGGGCAAACGCATCATGCTGCCTGCTGGCTATCGTTCTGTCAGTCGGTCGACACGCACGTTTCCGGCAGTCATGCCGATGCGGCCCCTCGATCGAATTTTTTATCGAGGTACATTACACTTGCACCATGCCTTTGCCAGCCATACGAAAATCGCCCGACAAGCGTCCGACCACCTGCCGCTGGTCGCGGAGTTTGAATTCGACTCGCCCGCGCATTCCGACTGAATCGACCTAAGCATGCTCGAAACAATCCTGAAGACGATCCTTGAGTGGCAATGGACGACTTACTTGCTAGTCGGCTCGCACTTGGTATTACAACTTGCGTTGGCCTTACGGGTGATCATGCGTCGGCGCAGCGTCGGTGAGTCGCTGGCTTGGATACTTGTGATTTTCGTCTTTCCGCTCGTTGGCCCATTGGTCTATCTGCTGATGGGCGAGCTGCGATTGGGAAGCAGACGTGCCAAGCGATTTGTCGAACTGTTTCCGCCGATCGGCGCTTGGCTAAAGGAGCTGGACAAAAGATTTCGCGTCGACTGGAATCGGGTCGGCGAAGAGTGCGAGCCGCTATCACGCCTTGCCCAGCTTTCTTTGGGGCTACCCACTTTGCCGGGCAACCGCGTCGAGTTGATCGGCGATTGGCAAGCGGTCTTTCAACGGTTGATCGAGGATATCGATTCTGCCGAAAAAACCTGCCATCTCGAATTTTATATCTGGCAACCGGCGGGGACCGCCGACGAGGTTGCGGCGGCCCTGATCCGCGCGCGCAAGCGCGGCGTGATTTGTCGAGTGTTGGTCGACGCGATGGGCAGTCGAACTTTTTTGCGTAGCGAGATTGCCGCACAAATGCGTGTGGCTGGCATCGAAATTCTCGCCGCACTACCCGGCGGACTGCTGCGGATGCCGTTTGTCCGATTCGACTTGCGAATGCATCGCAAAATTGTCGTCATCGACGGACGTGTGGCTTATACAGGCAGTTTGAACTTGGTCGATCCACGTTACTTCAAACGCGACGCCGACGTTGGGCAGTGGGTCGACGCGATGGTACGACTCGAAGGCCCAGCGGTTGAATCCTTGGCAATCACATTCCTGGCCGACTGGTATGTCGAGTCGGAGTACGAGCTAGAACAACTACGCGACAGCGGCGGCGCCGCTCCACAGCCGTGCGTCGGCGAGTGCGCTGTCCAAGCCTTGCCTTCGGGGCCAGCATTTCGCACGGAATCGATCGAACAAATTCTCATCATGGCAATCTACGCCGCCCGACGCGAGTTGATTCTCACGACGCCCTACTTTGTGCCGAGCGAATCGCTGCGAATGGCCCTAGAATCGGCTGCCCGTCGAGGAGTGAAAGTCATACTTATCGTCCCCGCCAAAGTCGATTCGCGTCTCGTCCGCTACGCCAGCCAAGCTTTTCAAGGCGACCTGCTCAAGGCGGGCGTACGCATCGCCAAATTCGATGGCGGTCTGCTGCACACCAAAAGCGTCACGGTCGATGGCAAGCTCAGCCTGTTCGGCTCTTTGAATCTCGACCCGCGCAGCTTCCGACTCAATTTTGAGATTTCGCTGGCCCTTTATGATCGCGATTTTACTAACGAGTTGCGAGCGTTGCAGCAAACCTACCTCGACCAATCGCAATTGATGAACCTAGAGCTTTGGGA
>JAJDEE010000144.1 GCA_029259975.1 Planctomycetota bacterium | reverse complement strand
GACAGCCTTGTACCTTCGTATTAGCATGGAGGCAACGGGGCATTTTATGGCTCCGATGTTAATGGTTTATTTTCATTCTTACACTGGGTTGTGAACTTCATGAACATTCGATCGGCGATGAGTCGGATTGACTCAAACGCTGTCCGAGCAGGCATAATTGAGAGCCTGAGTTCACGACACCATCTCTTTTTGTTTCCATTAGCTTAGCAATTGCTTGGCACTTTCAGACGGAAACGTATTTTACAGATGGCCTCTGCTGGCTTGTCTTACTCCTGGGTTTTTCCTTCGAGTTCGATTCAATTCTGTCCGCTTTTTCGACTTGTTAAACCAAATCGGTTGGGTATAGCTCGTTTTTGAGTCCCTAAACGAAAACAAGTTGCCTGGGACATGCAGCCAATCCGACGCGCTACAAGTGCGCGAAAAATGCTAGGGATCCCTGGATTCTATTGTTCTTTCTGCTGCACTCTGATCGTACGTCTATCGAATGAGGCCTAGCGCTGGTGCGCGACGCCTATCTTTGTGAAGTGCACTCTCAAGTTATTTACAGCAAGGGAGCTTTCATTTGCCGCAAGTCGAATTGGCGGTTGAATCTGGAGAAACATCATGAAAAACAAAACCTATTTCTTGCGTTCGATTATTCTACGAGGATTACTCGTGGTAACGATGTTGGCTGTTGGGCACACTGTTTCGCGAGCTCAGGACACCTTTAGCATTGACTTCAATGCGAATATCGGGATCTTGGCGAACAATGGCAGTGCAAATTCAATGATGAATGCCGGTTGGAACACGCAGTTCTCACTGTTGATGGACTTCAACTCTGTGGCTTTGCGAGTTCACAATGATGAAACTTCGACGGAGAACATTACAGAGTTCGCGCTCACGATAGGAGACGATCGCTTCAACTTTGCAAACTTCACTCAAAATAGCGAGCTGCTGTTGGGAGCCGACGTCGTGATGTCGTCTGCAGCGGCCGCGACAGCTAACCCTCATATCATGGACATGAGCGGTATCAGTTCGTCCGTGACCACCATTCTCTCTCAGTCCGTCGCCGCTGGAGCAGATAACGCTGATCGCTTGGTAGTTAATTTTGGAAGCGGCGGAATTGCGCCGGGCTACTCGGCACTGTTTGAGGTCCGATTTGAGTATGATGACAGCATTCCCTTGGCTGACCGACCAACTTACGAGCCGTTATTGGGCATTAGCAATAGTCCTATAGTGCCTATGTTTCCTTCATTTCAGCGAATTTTGTTTGATACCGACGGAGCAAGCCCCTCGTTTTATTCGGATCCTGTTGACCTCGTAGACCTGTCAGACAATGCGGCTGCAACAGTCACCTACAGCTCAGGAGTAGTTTCAGCCCCGGAATTTCTTCCAGATACAGTTGGTCTGGCAACTACAGGAATTGTAGACCCACGTCACCCGAGCCCTGAATTCATCACTCCTTCAATCACTGGGCAAGCAATTCCGGACCCCACAACCACGGCACTTGTGCTGATAGGCTGTCTTGGGATCGTGACTCGTCGCTATCGCTAAGAAAATTGAAACAGTTGACCGGGCGGCGGGGGTAGCGGCACCTAGTGTCGCTACACTAGCAGTCTCCAAAGAAAGCACTAGGCAGCTAGGAAATTGGTAGCTGCAAATTTGTGGACGGACAATTGTCAAAACGCTAGCGTGCTAGCCAAGCTGCTATTTTGGCTCTTTCTAGGCATATCTCGCCCTCGATCCACTCTCGGCTGCTCTAGGAAGGTCGAGTCGCTGTACCTTGTGACTGTTATGACAACTTTACCGCTGGTAAGAGTTCTTCGTATTATCCGGTAAAAAACGAAAGTATCAGTTGTCCGGAAACCGATGGTTTTCAATGCACGAAATATCACGCAAGCGGCGGACGCTTTTGATGGCGTTCTCAACTCGCAGCTTAGATTTAGGTACGTTACCTGAAATAGCCGCTAGTGCTCGATAAATCCTTGAGGGGGGAAATTCGGATGAAACGTCAATGGAGAGGTACGGCTGCGCTCGTCGCATGCCTTGGTTTGTTATGTTTGCAGTCTGCTAGTGCTGAGCGTCAGCGCGAGTATCAAATGGCAAGCGATGCTGCCGAACAGGTAACGGCTTCGCTAGCTTCATACAACAGTTTTGAATCTGGTGGTTGCGAGTCGTGTGACTCTTATGGTTGCGATAGTTGCAACTCCGGCTGCGATGTGGGTGGCCCATGCCATCGCTCTGGATCTAGCGGAGGAATCGGACTTTTGGGTTTCTTGCAGCGTCCGTCGCAATTCTATGTAGCGGCAGAGTACATGCAAGTTCGGGCATCTTTTAGCGAAGCTACGGCATTCGTTACGCAATCACAAAACGCGACGGTTGCGCCTCCTACGATCACGAGCGTGTTCACGCCGATAGAATATGACCACGATCCTAGCTATCGTATTTTTGGTGGCTATCGGCTCTGTGATTGTGCTGGTGAAATTCAGTTTGGTTATACCAGCTATGATAGCGATGGTTCGGCCCAAGGGATTCCCAGCGCTGGTGATATCATTGTCGCGATTCCTGAAGAAGTGTTCACAAACACCATCGGGCAGAACATTGATGTCAACAGTAATGTCAGTGCTGAGTCAGTCGACCTGGCATTCTCGAAGACGATACCCTTGGGCGGATGCTGCCCTGGTGACTGCGGGGATGCTTGCTGTGGTGACTCGGCTTGCGATTGCGGAGGTGCTTGCGGCACGACTTGCTGCCCAGCTTGGGATATCACTTGGACCGCTGGAGTTCGCTACTCGCAGGTCGATTGGGATCGCACTTCAACCGTAGTTAATCCTGGGACAAATATTGTGGGGAACTCTGGAATCACAGTTATGGATTTTGAAGGTGCTGGGCCACGCTGGGGCCTCGAAGGCCGTCGGTACCTTGGCAGCAAGTATCGCTTTTCACTGTTCCTTAAAGGCGATATTTCGCTATTGCTCGGTGATGTAGAGATCACTAACACGCGAATAGCGAGAGTCGCCGGTGCTCCTACACTCGCCAACATCACAAGATTTAACACTACGCAGATCATTCCTGTGCTGGATATCGTGGCAGGTGGTAATGTTAACATCACCGATCGTTTCACTCTGTCGGGTGGTTACCTGTTTTCGGCTTGGCATGACTTGGGAATGCGTGACACGTTCGACATCCTCGACGATCCTGGTTTTGCAAATCCAACCGATCTCACCTTTGACGACGCCAATATACTTGGCTTCGATGGTTGGTTCGCGCGAGCGGAATACGCATTCTAGAACCTCAGCAGTTCTAGGACTTGAGAATGAGAAAATTTCAAAGCTAGTCCCGGTGCGCCGGGGCTAGCTTTTTTCATGAAGTGGTCGGCGTTCCTTCCTCGGCGGTGTCAAAGGTTTCGATACAACTCGATTTGCGTAGCACATAGTTTTATGAATAGCCAAACAGCGCATGCGGTCTTGCTTTCTCTGTACGGGTAACTCTTGCCGTAGTCAGATGGCCGCAGGCTGGGCCAAGTCGTTACTCAGAGGACGATCCGCCCGCGCTGGCTCGCCAGTCCATGAGCGATGCAGGGGCACTGGGGCACTATCGGCGCGCGTACGCAACGAAATTGGCGAGTACATACAGCGTTTGCCAGCAACGCAAAAAGAGTTGATCTAGCCGAAGGTGCAGGTAGATAGGCCCGTTACCGACGGCCAATCATCCGATCGCGACGCGAACGACGTGCAGCACGCAGTCGGGCACGGCGTTTGGTTTCGCTTGGCTTCTCGAAGAACTCGCGAATGCGAATTTCTTTCTTAATGCCGCTGCGCTCGACGAGCTTGCGGAAGCGACGTACGGCTTCCTGGGCTGTCTCTTTGTCCCGTAAAGTTAACTTAACCAACGCAAACTCCCTCGAAATCGTACTTACTATGCTGTAATCTTAGCCCCAGTGGGCAAACTCGAAGCCACCAGC
>JAJDEE010000143.1 GCA_029259975.1 Planctomycetota bacterium | reverse complement strand
TTGAGCGTTTTATTCTTGCTCGCTCTGGGCAGCCAGCTATCGCCCGCGACGCCTCTGACGCGCCCACTTCTTCCCATCTTCAAGCCGAAGCGAAACTCGATTCGCTAGGCGTTGTCTGATTTTCCCCTGCCCACAAAAAAGCCCCGCGCTTGCAGGCGATCGGGGCAGAGAAGAATCAGTATGAATTCTACACTCCAAGACACGCCCTGGGCAACCAACGGCCAGCTACGTCCACGATTGTTTGATCGGGACCAAGTGACCCGGGCTGTTGAGCTGATCGCAGAGCCGGGCGGTATTGTCGAACTGCGCCTGCTGAATGCCGCCATGAATGGTGATCGTTGGCCAGCCACTTATTCGGGCTATTTCGACGAGCCGTGTGAGCTGGCCACAGCACTGCAGGACGTTACCAGCGCCAGTGGCTGCTATCTCACAATCAACCCGATTGATCCTGCTTTGCTTGCCCGCGCTTGCAACCGGTTAGCGAAAGCTGCCAAAGGTGGCACCACAGCGGACCCAAACGTAACGGGCCGGCGCTGGATGTTGATCGATATCGATCCGCAGCGGCCCGCCGGTATCTCCGCCACCGACTGCGAGCGCCAGCTTGCGCTCGATTTGTCGCAAGCTGTCGATTTGTTTCTCCACGATCGCGGCTGGCCGGACCCTGTGACAGCAGACTCGGGGAATGGCTACCACCTTATGTATCGCGTCGACTTGCCCGCCGACGACGACGGCTTGATCAAGCGGTGCTTGAAAACGCTGGCCGCAGCGTTTGACAACGAATCAGTAAAGGTGGACACCAGCGTCCACAATCCGGCGAGAATCAGCAAACTTTACGGCACCCTCGCCTGTAAGGGGGACAGCACGACAGACCGGCCACACCGCATGTCGCATATAATGGAATGTCCAGAGCCTCTAGCATTGGTCCCGCACGAGTTGCTCGAAGAGCTAGCCGGCGCGGCTGACCCACCTCTTGCGCTGCACACGCAGGCCAGCACGGGCGACAAATTAGACGTTGAAAGTTTCATCCAGCGGAATAGCCTGGACGTTGGCGAGCCTCACTTGAGCGCTGGCAATAAAACTTTTGAATTCAAAACGTCGCCGATCTGTGATCACCACGGCGACGGCCCGTGGCTCACTCAGTTTGAAAACGGCGCGCTATCTGCCGGGTGTCACCATAATTCGTGCTCGTGGAACTGGCACGATCTGCGGGCGAAGCTAGAGCCTCGCAAGCATCTGATCTTTTGCAACGAGCCGAAAGCTTTTGGGCGTGTTTTGCCGAGCGTGGAGCGTGTGACGCTGGCTGAACTGCGAGCGAAGTACCACAGACTGCACGATCCCGTGGTCGACGGGCTCTTTCGCGCAGGCGAGACCGTCAACATAATTGCAGCACCCAAAATGGGCAAATCGTGGCTCGGGTACGGGCTTGGAATTTCAGTGGCCATGGGCGAACCGTGGCTGGGAAGGTTTGCTACAGCCAAGGGGCGGGTGCTGTTAGTTGATAATGAGCTACACCGCCCAACATTGGCTCAACGTATCCCGAAAGTCGGCGAAGCACTGGGGTTTTTTTCGGCAGACTACCAAGATCGCTTCGATATCTGCTCATTGCGTGGCAATCTTCGGAGCCTGGCTGATCTGGCCACGAGCTTCGGTGAATTCGAGCGCGGTTTCTACAAGATGATACTCCTGGACGCGAAATATCGCTTTGCTGTAGCGGGCGTCAGCGAAAATGACAACGCGTCTGAGACTCTCGTCTACAACACGCTGGACCAATTAGCCGAGATTACGGGCGCGGCTTTTGTGCTCATCCACCACGCAAGCAAGGGCGATCAATCTGGCAAATCGATCACCGACGTTGGCGCTGGAGCCGGCGCACAATCCAGAGCCGCCGATTGTCACTTGATCCTACGTGAGCATGAGCAGGAAGGCGTCTTCGTTTTAGACGCGGCGGTACGCTCTTTTCAGCCGGTTGCGTCTCTCGCCTTGAGCTGGAAATTCCCATTGTGGGTGCCGGATGAGAGCGTCGACCCGTCGAAGCTCAAGGGCAAGCTGAACAGGAGCGATGAGCGTCAGAAAGTGCGAGACAAAGAGGCTACGCGCAAGATTGTCATGGCCCTGAAGGATGGGCCAGCTACGGCTAGCAAGCTCAGAGATAGAACTGGACTGAGCCGTGATCGGGCTAATCGCGTGCTGAATCTGCTAGTCGAAGATGACCAAATCGAAGCCGCAGAAATCAAAATCAAAGGCAACAAGTGCCTGGAATATCGGCTAGCAGATTCAGCAAGAAGGGACGTTGTCGATTAGCAATCGACAACGTAGTCGACGACGTGCTGGACGTTGTCGGTAGGTGCCCCTAAAGGGGGTCACCTACAACGTCCAACCGTCTTGAAGAATCGACGAGGATAAAAACATGAGCAATCGACAACGTCCGACAGTAATCCCACCACGAGGAGGCCCGGCAATGTGAGCACTCAAACACGCACACGACCCTAAACCAATTATTCCAAAATCAAAAAGAGAGAATCAAAAATGGATATTCGAACTAAAATCGGATCGAGCAATTACATGAAGGCGGCGGACTTGCAAGGGCAGGCTGCCCAGCTAACGATCGCCGGTTGCCGCGAAGAAACGGTTGGGCAAGGCGCGGATGCCGCGGAGAAGGCGGTGCTGTACTTCCAGGACCAAACAAAAGGATTGGTGCTTAATGCCACGAATGCCCATGTTTTAGGCGAGGCACTCGGCTTCGAAACCAACAGCTGGCCCGGGAAATTTATTGAGGTGTTCCCGACAACAACGAGTTACCAAGGCCGGATTGTGGATTGTATCCGGCTGCGAATCCCGACTGCGGCGCCCGTAGCTGCTGCAGGGGCCCCGGCTGTGGCTCAACCTGTGGCTGTGCCTGCCTCTGCAACCCCGTTTTAAGTTTCAAGGAGCGCAAACCGGCTGCCGTGCAAGCGGCAGCCGGTAGCCGCTTCAAGCCCCGAGGGAGATTCCCCATGATCGAATTCACCTGCCCAAAATGCGGCCACGAACGTTACCGAGACGTGCCAATCCACAACGGCCAGTCCACCCGCCGCGATTGTGCCTACTGCGCACGGACGATCGGATTCCCGAGCTGGTTCGGTCAGCCACGGGCAGATTGGAACGACAGCGCGGCAAAACTGTTTCCAGGCGGACAAAGTGCAATCGAACCCACGAGGTTGAACCATGCAAGCTAACCGACAACGTACGCTGCCGTTCCCTGAGTCGAAGGAAGACACCCGGCTCGCCACTATCGAGCGACTCTTCGGCACCGACAAGCGAGTCTCCACGGCCGCCCGGTTTTTCGACTACGACGAAGCCACCCAGGCGGCCCGTAGTGCGACTCCACCCGTGAACGCATGTATCGAGGAGGGAAAGCACTGCGGGGCGGCTAGAATAGCTCTCAGCACAATTGACGGGTCCTAATCGCTCGCCGCCCAGCTTGAGACCTTACGGAAGAGCAGAAAAGTGCAAAAAAGTTTACTTACAAACTCGAAACGGCAAAAACTATGAGCATCAAAAACCGAGAAATCGCAATTCTAGTCGGCCTCACTGCCGACATCGATTCGGGAAAAACGGAATACTCCCCCAGCGCCCGAGAGGATTACACGCAGTACAAACGGGTCCGCGCCGCACACGACGAAACCGCAATCTGCGATCCTGGCAAGTGGCTCGGCATTGAGATCACCGCAAGCCAATCCGTCATGAATTCGAGATCCTACAAACGCTTGGAGGAATCTGGTTTCGTGGAGCGTGTCCATTCAGAGCACTCGATAAAAACATCCGCGCTACGCTTGACGCCCCAAGGCCGGGCGGAAGTTGAACGACTCACCCAATCCGCCGCAAAATAGCGGCCACACCCATTTTTTGAGGAAAAACAAAATGCACGACGTATTGACAATCAGAAAAAAAACTACCGCCCCGAAGTTGCCAAAATTCAGTGAGCTGGCTCTCCCGATCGCCTGTCAATTCTCAAAGGAAAACGCCAAAATCGTCACCGACTACCACAAAAAATGCCACCTATTCGATGCGAAAGTAGCGGAGCTTCACGACCGGCATTCAGCGATAATGGAGGAAGGCGGCGATTTGACGATTCGCAAGATTCGTGAGCTGTCCGAAGAATTGGTTAATGAGCGTCAGCTACTTGTCGATCGGCTTATCGAACTTCGGTGGCAACGATTTGCGATACTGCCGCTGCTTGTAGACGACTTCAAGCAATCCGCCGCGCTGGCGAAAGAAAACCACGAACGCGGATTCTCATTAGCTGCGAAGCGATTTGCTGCGGAGGGAGTTACCGAGGCGTCGATGCCTGCCGGCGTGTATCCCGAGGCCGCTGCGATCCAATTCCGCACGCGTCTGGAGACGGAGCTGGAAGTTTTAAGGACCGTCGCACCGTTGCGGGGCGCGGAAGACGGGTTGCAATCAATCAAGGCGAGCGTATTTTCTGCCCCAAGGCAATTCGACATTCCTTGGCCGAAGGAGACGGGCGAATTCGGGGAGGACATTGAAAGAATAGCAAACTTCGGCCGGGTCACCCCGACGTCAATCGCCAAAAACGTTTTGAGCGTGAGGATCGAGCTGGGTTTTGGATATTCCGCGCTGCCGACGAAGCATGAGAAAACAGTCGAGACTTTGGCCGCGAAGATTTGCCCCGGCGGAGGCGTGGCGGTCCCCGTGAAAACTTTTTTGCAGCGGGAACCGAAAGGTTTCTTGGAAGTGCGCAAGGCCGTCGAGAGCTTGCCGCAGACGAAAGAAATCGTGCAGTTGTTTCAGCTTTTGAAGGGGCGGCGATTCTGAGAGAATGCGTTAGAATGTTGAGAGCGTTTACCCCAGCCACTTATTTTAGGAGCTTTACTATGAAAATCAAATTCGCAAAATCCGGCATCAACGTTTTCGAAAAAAAACGTGAAGAGTCTCAATCCGACGAGCCCGAACCGTCTGGAATCTTAAACGGGCAAAAGCCGCTGACCTTCCAGCAATTCCAAGATCAATGGCCAAACGGGCGTGCCA
>JAJDEE010000142.1 GCA_029259975.1 Planctomycetota bacterium | reverse complement strand
TGCACAACCTTTCTTCAGGTGGAATTTGCTTTTCGTCTGACACACAATACGAGGTCGGCGAGAGCGTTCAAATCACAATCGAAGACAGCGATGGCCTATCCTGCATGGTCGAGGCAAGCATTTGCTGGCAGGTGGATGGCCCCGATGGCAGTATTGCCGGCTGTCAGTTTGCCTTGAGCGACAGCTACGCCGATGTTTGCGCCTGCTTGACCGAGCAACCTTCGCCGACCCTCCCATACGCTGAGCCAACGAGTAAGCTTGTCCTGACTGCCGCCGTCATGGCGATGTTCGTACCACCGATGATGACGCTGATGTTGCAGGCCAACAAAGTTTCGCCAGAGGCAACCCCGGCGCCCGTGGTGGTGGCCGAAGCACTCGAAACCGTGGCGGTAGAATCGCTAGACATGGCTGTCGTATCCGAGCAAGAAGCGACAGCGCAAGAAAAAGTCGTCGCCAAGCCGCAACTCAGAGAGTGGGTCGACAACACCGGCAAGCATCGCACGCAAGCAACGCTCGTCGATGCCACTTCGGAGTACGTACTGTTGCAGAAGCCCAATGGTCGGCAAAAAAAGATTCCACTTCGGCGACTCAGCGAGGCGGATCAGGCGTTTGCACGAGAGTGGCAATCTCGCAGAGAGTAACGTATCGATCACTCGTTTTTTGCCTGGGCGGTCGATTCGGTCAGCCACCAAGCGAATCGGCCCAGTATGCGAAAGTACAGCAGGGTCGACGCGATGCAAAGCGGGATAATGAGCAACGCTACGGCTGGCGAAGTGGAGAGCAATCCTCCGAGCGTGGCTAGCGTTCCGCCGACAAGAACGACCGTTTCGACAACGAGCAACAACCAGTGTCCGGGCCGTTTAGCAACGCTGCCAAACACGCGGTGAGAAAAAGGCTCCAGCGGCGAGCCGTTTTCCAAGCACGACAGCAACAGCAATGGAAACGTGAACAACCAGCCAACCAACATCAAGATCGCCCGATACTCGATCGTCAGCTCTTGCCTTAGCGCTTGGCACAACAGCCACCCGGGAGCCATCGCTAGCGCGGCCGAAATAACCAGATAAAACACGTCGCCCATCCAATCGAGGAAGACCGCGCCGGGCGGATTGTAAAGGCGGTTGTTGCCTTCGGAACTTTCGGTGAGAACTGCCAAGCAGATCGCCGACATCGCACAAAGACCCATAACTGCCCCCGAACCTGCGGCAATGAAAAAGGGAATGGCGGCAATCGAATGAAGACTCAACACGACCAGCATAAATCCACCGACAATCAATCCAACCGCTGAGAGCCAAAAAAACCATGTCACGACAGGCATCCGTAACAACATCGGCATAACGCCTTGAATTATCGGAATTCGAGGGAGTTTGGGTCGCTCGGCTCGTTCTTGGCGGATGGGATCGACTGATGCTTCGGCCTCTCTGGCGACCGCCTGGGCAGGGGGGAATTGCGGCATCAGCCGTTTGGGCGGCACATGTTTCGCGTCGAGCTGATACTCTTGGCCGTCGGGCACGAGCGCCGATTTTTTCGGTTTGGGCTTGAGCGGCTCTTTGACAACCGTTTTAGCGCCACAGTCGGGACAGGTGAGCCGCTTGCCGATTTGCTTGGTCAGGGCGTGCATCAGCGTATCGCAATTGCGGCAGTAGACGGGAAAGAACTTCGGCTGCTTGGCTGCTAGCTCAGCAGGGCTAGGAGCATCGTCGACACCCCACAGGCCGTACTGCTGGCCGTGCATTGCTTTGGGCACATTTTTGGGACGCGGATTTTGTGGCGAAGGGACAGCGGTTATCGCCCCACAATCGGGACATTTCGCTCTACGGCCAACATCTTTAGCCGCCGCTGCCAAGCGGGTATCACAAACGCGGCAATTGAAACCGATAGGCTCGTTCGAGGCGGCTGGCCGGCGAGGTGAATCTTCGGCAACCACACTGACTTTGCCGCAACGTCCACAGCGGCACTTTTGGCCGAGCAACTCTGGCCCAACCGGCAAAACGGCACCACAGGCAGTGCAGACAAACAATCGCGTGGGCGAAAGGGGCATCGACATCGCTTTAGCCTCGTAGAAAAGCAGAGGAACGACTCAGACGGCTTTATTCTACACGAAACGGGTTGCCGGCGATCTATTGGATCGCGGTTATTGGGGGGCTATTGGAGAAGGAAAAAAGGCTTATATTGCAGGCTTCCACCCTCCACCCACCACCCACTACCTTTAAATCATGTGGCAAGGCATTCACGGACACGATGCGGTCGTCGAGCGGTTTCGACAGAGCCTGAAGCATGGGCGTCTGGCTGCCAGCTTCTTGTTTCTCGGCCCGGTTGGCGTCGGTAAGCACTTGTTTGCTGTGAAACTGGCACAGGCATTACTCTGCCAACAAGGCGGGGCTGGGTCGCTGGAGCCTTGCGGCCAGTGCGATTCGTGTCTGTTGGCACTTGCCGGCAATCATCCCGATCTCGATTTGGTCGGCCTGCCGACTGGCAAACGAATATTGCCCATTAAACTTTTCGTAGGAGATGACCAGCACCGTCATCGGGAGGGACTCTGCTACAACATTTCGCGTCGACCCCAAATGGGCAAGCGGCGGGTCGCGATCATCGACGATGCAGACCACTTCAACCACGCGAGCGCCAATTGCCTGCTGAAGACGTTGGAAGAACCACCTGCAGGAGCGGTAATTATCTTGATCGGCACCAGCCGAGGCCGACAACTGCCAACGATCTTGTCGCGGACCCAGACGGTTCGGTTTGCCCCTCTCGAGGATGAGACAGTGCGGCACTTGTTGCTCGAAAAGCAGATCGCCAGCGACGCGACCCAAGCCGACCAACTCGCTCTGGCGTGCGGCGGTAGCCTTCGCAAAGCGGCGGCACTGGTCGATCCAGAGCTGTGGGAGATGCGACAACGGCTCCTGCCGCAGTTCATCCCCAGTCGCTTCGACAGTGTGCGACTGGCTAAAGAGTTAATTGCCTTTGTCAACCAAGCGGGCAAAGAGGCCGAAGCTCGCCGCCAACGGCTTCGATCTCTATTGCAAATGGTCGCCAATCACTTTCGACATCTACTTCGCACAGCCAGTACCCCGGAGGACGCAGAGTCAGCAATATTAGAAGGTTCTTTGGAGCAAAACGCCTGTAAAATCGATGAGATATTGGCGATCCTTGATCGCTGTCTGGAGGCAGAGATTCAACTAGATCGCAACGCAAATCAGGCCTCGCTGCTCGAGTGTTGGCTCGACGATTTGGCAAGCATCTTCGCGGCTTGCCCACACGAATTCGCCCTCAAATAATCGCCACCTGTTCTGCAGAATCAATCTGCATCATTTTTCCGATTATTCCGGTTTCCAGAAACGCACGCCTTGCGTAGACTTTCGACTCTGAGGTGACCGGCCAGAGGCTGCTGCACGAAGTTTGGAACAGTATTCGCCGTAATGTCTATTCCCTCAACCTGGGGCGATTTCGCGTCGGAATCGCACACAGCGAGCTATGTTTGCTCACCTAGTCCCGAGTAACGGGATCGATCGAGTCTTCGGAGGACAGAACAACGTGAACGTCAGTCAAGTGGTCTATCTGGTTCCCGTCATCGCAATTTTGGCACTCGTTTATGCCATGATTCGGGCGGCTTGGGTGCGGCGTCAAGATCCTGGCAACGAGCGAATGCAAACTATCGGGCAGTGGATCGCCGACGGGGCGATGGCTTTTTTGAATCGCGAGTATCGCACACTGGCTCTCTTTGTAATCGTTGTCGCTGCGTTGCTGGCGATCTCAAATAGCTTCGTCGGTGCTGAGCAACAGACCAACGGCTTGATTGCTGTGTCGTTCGTACTCGGCGCGCTCTGCTCTGCACTAGCCGGATACATCGGCATGAAGACCGCCACCGCGGCGAACATCCGCACCGCAGCGGCCGCGCGCAACGGACTCAACGAAGCGCTCCAAGTCGCCTTTGCAGGTGGCAGCGTCATGGGACTGGCGGTGGCAGGACTCGCGCTACTTGGGCTGGGTGGGTTGTTTATCGTTTACCTAAAAATGTATCCCGAGGCGGTCGGTGGCGGCGACGCTACGATGCTCGTGCTCAATATTCTGTCCGGTTTTTCGCTTGGAGCCTCGTCGATTGCGTTGTTCGCACGCGTCGGTGGCGGCATTTTTACGAAAGCCGCTGATGTCGGTGCCGACCTCGTTGGCAAAGTCGAAGCCGGTATCCCCGAAGACCATCCGCTCAACCCAGCGACCATCGCCGACAACGTGGGCGACAACGTAGGCGACGTGGCTGGCATGGGCGCCGATTTGTTTGAGTCATACGTCGGTGCGATTATCTCTTCGATGATCTTGGGTGCTACTTGGTACGTAGGCATGGAGGCTGCCGAGGCAGGCGCTGGCATGAACGCTGTCTATCTGCCGCTGGTGGTGGCGATGATCGGCGTGGTTGCCTCGATTATTGGCTTTTTCTTTGTCAAAACCAAAGAAGGCGGCGATCCGCAGCAAGGCCTGAATCGCGGCACGTTTATCGCCAGCATCTTGATGGTCATCGGCACGGTCGTCGCGATCAAATTTATGGTGCCTGCCAGCGGTGTGACGGTCCAAGATATTATCGCAGGCCAGCCGACCTACCAGTGGTGGCAAATCGCGTTGGCTGTGGCGGCCGGGCTGGTTGCTGGGGTGTCGGTCGGACTGCTGACCGAATATTACACCGCGACCGAACGCGAGCCGGTTGGCACCATCGTTAAAGCGTCGCGTACAGGCGACGCAACGACGATCATCCAGGGCATCGCGGTCGGGATGAATTCGACGACCTTTCCGATCCTCGTGATCAGCGCCGCGATTCTGGTTGCCTTCGAATGTGCCGGACTGTACGGCATCGCGATGGCGGCTTTGGGAATGCTTTCCACAATTGCGATCCAGCTAGCCACCGACGCCTACGGGCCGATCGCCGATAACGCGGGTGGTGTGGCCGAGATGGCACAAATGGGCCGCGACATCCGCGCCCGCACCGACAAGCTCGACGCGGTCGGCAACACGACTGCCGCCATTGGCAAAGGTTTTGCCATCGGCTCGGCAGCTCTGACGGCGCTGAGTCTTACCGCCGCATTCCTCACCAAGATGCATGGCACAGTCAACATCAACGCGGCCGATCCTTACGTGCTGGTCGGCTTGCTCATCGGTTGCATGTTGCCCTTCCGGTTCTCAGCGATGGCGATGGTCGCCGTGGGTCAAGCCGCGTCGGATATGATCAACGAAGTCCGGCGGCAATTTAACGAGATTCCCGAACTCCGCCCGGCATTGATCGCAGCGCAAAAAGCTGAGAGCGAAGAACGCGACCCGACCGACGAAGAGGCAGCCATAATCAGCGCCGCCGACGGCAAGGCCGACTATTCGCACTGCATTGCAATCGCCACCGGCGCCGCGATCCAAAAAATGGTCGCCCCCGGCGTGATGGCCGTCGCCACCCCAGTGGTCGTCGGTCTCATCTCCGTGAACATGCTCGGTGGGCTGCTGATTGGCGTGACGATCTCGGGCGTTTGCTTGGCGATCTTCCAAGCCAACTCGGGCGGCGCCTGGGACAATGCCAAAAAACAGGTTAAGGACGAAGGACACGCCAAATGGGGCGATAACTTCGACGACATGCACAAGGCAGCCGTTACCGGCGATACGGTCGGCGACCCGTTCAAAGATACCTCCGGCCCCTCGATCAACATCCTCATTAAGCTGATCAGCGTTGTAGCCATGATTATTGCGCCGCTGCTGTACGCGTTTCATTTTGGACAATGAGGCTAAACAGCGACTTCCGCCCGCAGCTAAAAGAAGCTAGAATGTAGGGCTTGAAGCGAAGTCACACTCTGGAGAGGTGGCTGAGTGGTCGAAAGCGCCGGTTTGCTAAATCGGTGACCGGTTCACGCTGGTCCGCAGGTTCGAATCCTGTCCTCTCCGCTTGATGCTTTTTCTTTTGGCTAGCGCGCAAACCGGTACCCCGAAGGGGTTTCACTGGTATGACGTATTAGTCTCCCAAAACTCTTTGTTTGGGAAAAATCGGCAATTTGAGATGCTATTGGGGAAGAACTTTCTATCTTCCCCCTATCAGGAGAACTCCGATGCTTCATTCCACGCGAACGAGTCGCCGTAGCAATCGAAAATCCAAGTCGAAGCCTGGCCGGTACAAGTCTTTGCAAAAACCCAATG
>JAJDEE010000141.1 GCA_029259975.1 Planctomycetota bacterium | reverse complement strand
CTTTCATTGGATTCTAAATCCTCAAAATACCCTGTATTTTATGTATCTGTCCATTGAACAGCGCCGGTGGCCGTTATCAACAGCCACCGGCGTCTGCGTTACGAAAGTACTAGGCTCCGTACAAGTTCTTTACAAGCTTTTTCGGCGCGAGCGGCAACTTGCCAGAAAAGATCCCGCTAAAATTGAAGCCAACACGAGACTACTAGGCTCAGGCACGCCTGTAATCTGAATGGTGACATCATCCTGTCCATTCCAATTATTCGGAGTGAATAAGCTAGGATTTGCTGCGTACGAAACGTCGCCAAATAGTCCGTTGATAATCTGAGTCGCATCGTCCGTCGCAGCGATTCGTCCTCCTTGCAGTGTCAACGAGGCGCCTGTCGACTCAAAGATGACGCTTGAATCCGTAAGCGATGGTTTAGTAATCCACTCTTCTCCGTCGGTGTCCGTATTGTCGTCGATAAGCGTCAGCGACGAAGAATCACGAAGAATAACTGTAGCTCCTTCCTCGACCTGATCTGCAACCACGCTTGACGTGCCGGCGAGTATCAGCGTGCCATTGGTGAGTCCACTAAAGGCATCTTCGATGTCACCGACCATATTGAAAACCGAATCGGTAGCGGTCACGGTGACGAGCGTATCGAGACTGATGCGTCCGCCTGTAAAGTTGGAATTAATAACCGTTTGCGAAATACCCTCGAAGAAGATTACCTGAGGAGAATTGTTTGGGTCGTTCGGAACGATGAACGTGCTATTGGTAAGCGTCATCGGAAGATCATCCTTAAACTCAATGTCGTCTCCGATCGACTCCAACGTCGAGTCCGAAATCGACGTGGCACCTCGCAAATCCATGTCGTCGCCGGCCGTCAAAAAAGAACCACCAGTCACGGACAGGGTAGAACCTAAGCCCAAGTCTAACTCTCCAGCGGCAAGCGTTCCCGTGAGGGTCAAAGACGCTCCATCCATTGACAAGCTGCTGCCAGAGTTGAAATTCATCGTGGCTGAGGTGTTGAGAACCGAACCAGAGGTCATCGACAAACTACCTGCCCCGAAATCGATTATGCTGGCAGCCGCAACATTGCCGGTTCCGCCGATCGTCAAGTCAAGCTCAATGAACCCGGTCACGCCATCTATGATTGCAGCGGGATTTGCGCTACCGCCATCTTCCCAGTTCAACACATCGAAGAAATCACCACCAGATGGCCCAACAAACGTAAACTGGGCAAACAGAGTTGCAGGCGTAAACAGCGAGACGACCCCACACACCGCCAAAACAAAAGAGAATCGAGCATGCACCTTCATTAGACTTCCCTCCCAAAATAAAAAAAAGAAAAAATCGCCGATAACAGCGAGTTAGATGAGCCTCTGTGCTGGAACTACACACGTCCGTATGGTATCATGCATCCCGGAAGTAGGGTCAAGTATTTTTCGATAATCTTTCCACTAATCGCAGTTAGCTGGATTCTCCTCGTATCCGAAGGGAAAAACCTTGATCGATCTTTGCAAGAAAAGCCGCGACCCCTTGCGGTTAGCCGCGTTTCTCACACTCACATTCCTAGTGTTGTGTATCGAATCGTACACAGCAAGGGCCGATGAAGCCCAGGGTTCCACCTCTCAAGAGACCATCTCGCAAGACGAGGCAACCGACGACGAGGCAACCGATGACGAGGCAACCGACGACGAGGCGGCCAGTGAAGACGACCAAGTTTCAACTTCCGGGAAACTCAGCGAAGGCCCGTCGGAAGCAGCGAAAAGAATTGCCGAGCCAACTCACAAGCCGGAATCGGTCGTAGCCGCATCCGGGGAAGATGAGGCAAAGCTGGATTCCAATTTGGAGCAGAGCAAACTTAAACAAGAAGTGACCGCCCTGAATACCCGATCTCTCGCGACAGCGGATTCTACCAAAGTGTTGATGCAGGAAAATACCGACGAGCTGAGCAGCGGCGATCCGCTTACGGAAGGCGAGAGTGGCACAATGCAAAAGAGCAAACGATTTCTCGCCGGTGTGGCACTCGTTTTGGAAAAACAGAGCGCGGTGTTGTTTCGAGCTCGCGTCGACACGGGGGCCCAATTGTGCTCGATCCACGCCAATGAAATAGTCATCGAAGATCCGGCGGAGTCGATGACAGAGAATGTTGGCAAGAAGGCTCGTATCCGTTTGACCAACCGCAATGAAGAGTCGGGCTGGTTAGAAACACGGATCGAGCGCCTCGTACAGATCGACACGTCGGATCACTCAGAAAATCGCTATAGCATTCCGTTGGTTCTCATTTGCCGCGAAGTCGAAAAGGAAATACAGGTCACGTTGAATGACCGGAGCAAAATGGCGTATCCGCTACTGCTGGGGAGAAACTTTTTGCACGGCGACTTCGTTGTCGACATCGAGATACCCGATCCCGAGTGAAACGGCACAAACGGAGCGTATCACTTCGCTGCACGCACTCTTCGAGCTGACCACTATTTTCCCCGACGTAATTTTTTTTCGACGTATTTTGCCCGCGAATGACGCGGATAAACGCGGATGTCAGGTGTTGATTATAGCCATCCGCGCGTATCCACGTCGTCTGCGGGCAGTTTGTTGATACAGATAGCCGGGTGCGTGTAGCGGTAATAAGTATGGCTGATCCGATCCCCGAACCGGCCACGGTAACCCTGCTGGCCCTCGGTAGCCTCATGCTCACCCGTCGCCGTCGGCAATGTGTCGTTTAGCTCGTCCATCATGAATCGAGGACGAAACTAGCAGGCCTAGCGCCGGCCTCTCGACGGGGGGCTGTCAAGCACTTTTTGTGATGCTTTGCTACCACCCGGCCTGCCGTTAGTTTAACACAGAGCACAGAGAATACCGAGAAGTTTTTCCTTCTGGGGTGTGCTTTCTAGGTGTTTTCCTCTGCGTTACTCTGCGCCCTCTGCGGTAAATCTTTCGTGACCGTTCACGAAATTTACTGTGAATCAAAAAAAGTCTCGCGCAAAGGCGCAAAGACGCGAAG
>JAJDEE010000015.1 GCA_029259975.1 Planctomycetota bacterium | reverse complement strand
CAAAACTCCGTAGCCATGACCAAAAACACTCAATTTGTTGGGTGGTACTCGGGTAACCACAACTCCGAGCTGTCGTGCTCCTACCTGCCAAAGCTGATCCCGGGCTGCTAGGCCGTCCTGGAGTGTGGATTTCTCCGCTTGCAGCACGAGGAGAACCGTGTCGCTCAGCGCTGCGATGATACGTGCGTCCGCAACGGGAAGAATGGCGGGAGAATCGATCACAATTCTATCGTACTCGGCGCCTAGGTCGTCCAGCAAATCGTCGAAGTATCCATTATTGAGCAAGTCTACTGGGTTGGAGGAGTTCGGGCCGCTGGTTAGCAAGTCGAGGTGTGGGACAGAGGTGGGAACGATAACGTCCGACACCGATTGCCTTTCTGACAACACTGAGGACAGGCCTCGGTCAGTCTCAGTTCCGAAAATTTCGTGCTGACTCGATCTGCGAAAATCGGCATCGATCAGTAAAACCTTCCGACCGAGTTGGGCCAAAGCAATGGCCAAATTGCTTGCTACCACCGATTTGCCTTCCCCAGTGAGTGCCGACGTTACGGCAATGATTTTCGACTTATTGTCGTTGCCTGTGGCACTACTTTGACCTGTAGCCCCGTAGTGAGTAGCCCCGTAGTGAATTGATGTACGGAGCGAACGGAACGCTTCTGAGAGCATCGATTGGGGTTGGAGCACCATCATGGTACCTACCTGCGCTCGACTCAAGCGTCCATCTGCCAGCGGCAACGCCTCGAGCACCGGTAATTGAAGTGCCTTGATAATGTCGTCGGTCGATTTTAGGCGATGATCGAGCAAGTCGCGAAGCCAAGCCAAGCCAAAACCAACGAGACCGCCCAGCAAGCCCCCAAGGGCCAAAAAACGCGATCTGATGGGGTAACTCGGTACCGACGACGCCCCTGCAGCTTCCAAGATACTCACGTTCAAGGCAGCGGCATTCTCTGATAGGTTGAGTTGCTTAATCTGATCATCCAGAATGTCGACTTGCTTCGTTGCTCGTGCGACCATTTCTTCCAGCGTCTCTAGTTGCCCAGACTGGAAATTTGCTTGCATGGCAAGCTTGTATTGAGCATCGTACTTGGTCTGTAGCTCGGCATGCTTTTGTTCGAGTAGCCGATACTCTTGTGTCACGGTCTCAACGTAGGCAGAAATAACGGCATTTTTGCGTTTTACAATTGCCGTCTGTTGGTCGGCCAGTTGTTGTTGCAATTTTTCTTTGGCCTCGAGTAGCAGTTTGACTCGAATATGTCCATCGCCCCAGGTAGCGCGAAGCGAATTGATCGACTGCTCGGAAGCCCGAATTTGTTTTTCCAAATCTAATGACAATTGGTTATCGATGCGAAGATCGACTGCGGCTGTCGTTTTGGTGCTGGCAAGCTCAAAAAGATAGGAACGCTGATCTGGCGATTTGCGCAATTGCTGAATGTGGTTGTATTGCGATTTTGCATTAATCAATTCCATTTCGGTGCCGTCTAATGCATTTGCAAGCGATGCAAACCGCCTAGTAATTACGTTGTCACGACCAGCCTGTACCGCCAAAGATGAATTTTGCCGACGAAACTCTGCTAGGTCGTTATGCTTTTGTTCGAGGATCGCGTCTCGTCGACTTTTTTCGTCGCGGAGGATATTGAGGATATCGATGGTTCCGCTGCGATGATCTTCGGCGTACTTGCTGACATAGGCAGCGACCACCGAGTTGACAATTATTTTTGCATCTTCGGCCACTGGTAGCTCGATTCGCACATAAATAATATCGTTGTCCTTTCCAACCTGCACATCGAGTTGTTTTTTTAGCAGGCCGATAGGGCTGATTGCTGTACTGAAGGTTTCAAGTTGAGCATTCTCTGGCGAACTAACGACTGTGGAGAGCACTTGCGTCGAGCGGATCAACGCCGCTTGCGTGTACAGGAAACTATCTGTGTTGCCCATCTGCAAATTGCCGCCGAGAACCTGAGGAAGCCTTTGCTTGATGTAAATTTGGGATTCGCTGGTATAGCGAGGTTCAACCTGCAGGAACATCACCCACGAAAAACCGATTCCCACCAGAGTGGTCAGCAAAATCAGCCAACGAGCCTGCCAAGCCAACATCAATACGTTGGTCTGAGTTTCCCTTTCAACGCCTTCGCCCAGGTGCGACATGGAGTCTGGGTCGGGTGAGAAGTTCGAATCATATTCGATCAGTGACGACATGAAAAATTGGCTTTTGAAAGAGAGAATTCACAGGTGATTTTGACGTCGCTGACCATTTGGTGTTCCCAAAAGTGGTGGAGGTATTTTCCGTTACGAACCCACTCTCTTCGAGAATTCCAGCCCGACGACATCAACAAAAAAGACTCGTAAACACAGCATGCCGAGATAAGAGTTCATTCTACCCAACGCCGCCGTAGAAGTCTCAGTGTGGGGCAAATTTAAGCGTTTTTTTTTAACTATTGCTGGCCCCATCTTTGCCAATTGTGGGGATTGTCAAGATCAGGGTTTTCAACACGAAAGCCTACCTGTAATAGCATCCTGATGCCCGTAACTTTTCTCCATGCGTTCTGGCTGGTGGATTCCGTTTGCTCGACGTCGTCGAATATAGGTACCAACTTCGCCTGCTTAGCAGCTTTTTTGCTAAATGCTCGTTCATCGCTAGCTTGCAAGTATCCTGTCTTCGACTAAACTGGTGGATTGGCTGCTGCGTCAGGACAAGAGCATTTTTTCGGGGCATTATGCGGGCATGGCTGCCATCAAGAGAGGGTTCTGGCGTAGGCTGTTTTTGTGAGGGCTTTAAAGAATCTATCGTAGCGCATAGTGGGACGCCATTGCGGGACTTTTTGGCCGATATTCCACTGAGCAGAAGCATTTTTGCGAACCACGCGAGTCGAACCTAGTGCAAACAAAGAGGAGAAGGGGTACTTCAAACGAGGTGCACCCATGTGGACGGAGTCTATAATTATGCGTAGAACTGCGTGCTTGGAAGCCGCTCTTCTATGTGCTTGTAACTTACAAATAATGTCCCATTTAGCCTCGTGTCACGTAAATTCAAGGTTCTGACACCAAGCCAGTCTTTTCATGCTTCGTCTCCAAGACAATCCACCGATGAAGTTGCCCTCCCTAGCAACATTAGATTTGGCTCCAGGTCGCTGGACTGCCGTCTACTGTAAGCCTCGCCAAGAAAAGGCGCTTGCCAGAGATCTATGTCGTCGCGAGGTGCCTTATTTCTTGCCAATGATCTACCGCGAAACTTCCTCGGGCGGACGGCGTCGGCGCAACTTGTATCCGATGTTCAAGTCCTACTTGTTCTTTGCTGGTGCAGATCGCGAACGGCTAGAGGTGCAAAAAACAAATCGCCATGTTCAACTCGTCGAAATCGATTCTGCATCACAACCCTCATTCCGACGCGAGATTGGCTCTTTGGAACTGGCACTTCGCACAGCTCCAAGGGTGGTCAACCTGTATCCACAGCTCGTTACGGGTAAGCGTGTGCAGATAACTGGCGGTCCAATGAAGGGGGCTGAAGGGATCATTCTCAGCGCGAACAATCTCACGAAGCTCTGGATCGGCGTGACGCTGATGGGAGCAGGAGCCACAGTAGAAATCCACGCAGACTTGGTGGAGCCTCTGGCTGACGAACAAAGACAGAACGGTCTTGACGAAGCTGACGCTACTGGTCAAATCGAATTACCCATCGGCGCAGGCCGACACGTAGTCGCCCGCTCACACGTGTGAGAAAGCTCGATAGAGGGGCTCTTTCATGACGCTCCACAACCTTAAAGCAAACGACTTTATTGTATGACTGATGTCTCACACTCCAACATGCCTTCTGCAACCAATGTCCTCCCATACACAGTTGTTGTTGGCTTAGGCTATGTTGGCTTACCGCTGTGTCTGCAATTTGCACGAAGTGGCCATCGGGTCCTTGGACTTGATGTCGATCAACAGAAAATCGACGCGATCCGCGCGGGTACATCCTACATCGGCCACATTCCTGCCGAGGAGATTGCAAAGTTCGTGGGCGAAAAGGTGTTGGACGCCTCTGTCAACTTCCAACGGGTCGAAGAAGCCAACACGGTCATCATCTGTGTCCCGACTCCTCTTAGCAGGCACCGCGAGCCGGACATTTCGTACATTTTAGCGACTGGCAAATCGATCTCGCCCCACTTGCAAGCTGGCACGTTAGTCGTGTTAGAGTCAACCACCTATCCCGGCACGACCGACACCGAGCTGAGGCAAGTGCTCGAGGCTGGCTCAGGCTTGACTGCGGGTGAAGACTTTTATCTCGCCTTCTCCCCCGAACGCGAAGATCCTGGCAACCCGAACAGTCACGTCGGCCAAATTCCTAAAGTTGTTGGCGGCTACACGCAGAGATGCCTAGAAAAAGCCGTCGAGCTTTACTCCTCGGCAGTTGACGAGGTGGTGCCGGTCTCCTCTTGCCGGGCCGCTGAGGCAACCAAGCTGTTGGAAAACATTTATCGCAGCGTCAACATTGCCTTGGTCAACGAGTTGAAGGTGATCTACGAAACGATGGGAATCGATGTGTGGGAGGTGATCGAAGCTGCCAAAACAAAACCGTTCGGCTACCATGCGTTTTATCCCGGCCCCGGTTTGGGCGGTCACTGTATTCCGATCGACCCGTTTTACCTGACTTGGAAGGCCCGCGAATATGGCCATCGGACTCGCTTCATCGAACTTGCCGGCGAGATCAATACAGGAATGCCGAGCCTCGTGATCGAAGTCGTTGGCGAAGCGCTCAATGCGCACAAGAAGTCGATCAATGGTAGCCGCGTTTTGGTCATTGGTTTGGCCTACAAGCCCAATGTTGGCGACGCACGCGAGTCACCTAGCTTTGAATTCCTCGAAAAGCTTAGCGACCTGGGCGCCACGGTCGAATATTACGACCCCTACGTTCCCCAGATCGGTCCCACTCGCGAACACTCCTCTTGGGCTGGAACTCGCTCGGTGGAGTGGAGTGAATCGCAAGTCAATAGTTATGACGTAGTGCTTATCAGCACCAACCACGCGTGTATTGACTACGAGGAACTTGCCAAGTGGGCACCGCTGATCGTTGATACCAGGAACGCCATGCATGGCATCGAAGTTTGTACGGACCAATTATGGAAAGCATAGATAAGCTGAGCGTTGGCAGATAAGCTGGGAGTAGTGGGCCGAGAGTTGAGCGGGTCACTTACACTCCGGAAAAAAGACCATGACACGCTACAATTCAATTAAGCAGCAGCTAGCGGCCGCACCCAAGACTTGGCTGGTCACGGGCGTGGCAGGATTTATCGGGTCGAACCTCCTGGAAACTCTGCTCAAGCTCGATCAAACGGTCGTTGGCCTCGATAATTTTTCGACGGGCTACCAACACAACCTCGACGAAGTCCAAGCTCTGGTCGCAGCGGAGCAGTGGGCCAGGTTCCGATTTACCTCCGGGGACATTTGCGATTTAGAGACCTGCCATTCGAGCGTTGCCGGCGTTGACTTTGTACTCCATCAAGCTGCCTTGGGTTCGGTCCCTCGATCGATCGAAGATCCGATCCGAACCAATAGGAACAACATCGATGGCTTCCTGAACTTGTTGGTCGCCAGCCGCGATGCCGAGGTGACGAGTTTTACTTATGCCGCCTCGAGTTCGACCTACGGAGACCATCCGGGGCTTCCCAAGGTCGAAGCAAATATCGGCAATCTGTTATCTCCATACGCCGTGACCAAATACGTCAACGAGCTATATGCAGATGTCTTCGCACGTAGCTACGGATTCAATTCCATTGGCCTGCGTTACTTCAACGTCTTTGGTCCTCGCCAGGATCCCAACGGTGCTTATGCTGCCGTGATCCCCAAGTGGATCACTGCGATGCTGGCGGGAGAGACGGTTTTTGTTTATGGAGATGGCCAAACGAGTCGAGATTTTTGTTACGTCGACAATGCTGTTCAGGCCAACCTGTTGGCCGCGACTGCGAGTAGCGAACACAAGAACGAGATTTATAACGTAGCGGTAGGAGACCGCACGTCGTTACTGGAATTAATCGAGCTAAGTCACTCGGCGTTAACTTCGCACGGAGCCGAGTTAGCTCCGGTCGAGCCTGTTCATCAAGATTTTCGCGCAGGCGATGTCCGACACTCGCAAGCCGATATCGCGAAGATTTCGGAGAGTCTCGGCTACGTTCCCAGTTACGACATTCGTCAGGGAATCCAGCAGACCACATTTTGGCATGTCCAGCGCGAGTCCTGCAACACGCATTGAGCCTTTCGCTTTCACACCTAAACGCTTAGGGAAACAGCTTTCATAGTGTCTTTTTCGGTAGCATCTCACTTGATTGGCGAAGGGCATCCGACTTTTGTTGTCGCAGAAGTTGGACTGGCCCATGAGGGTAGCTTGGGCATGGCGCAGAGCTTTGCCGATGCTGCTGCGGAGGCAGGAGCCGATGCCGTAAAATTCCAAACTCACATTGCAGAAGCAGAAAGCACGACTCGTGAACAATTTCGCGTGAATGTTTTCCCTCAAGATGAAACCAGGCAAGACTACTGGCAACGAACCTCTTTTTCGATCGACGAGTGGAAAAAGCTCGCGAATTATGTTCGCGATCTGGGGTTGGTGTTTCTCAGTTCACCGTTTAGTGAGGCCGCTGTTGATTTGCTGTTGGAATGCGACGTGCCCGCCTGGAAGCTTGCTTCTGGCGAGATCGGTAACCTCCCCTTGTTGGAAAAACTGGCCAAAACTCAAAAGCCTGTGTTTATCTCCAGTGGCATGAGTTCGTGGGAAGAGCTTGACGGGGCAGTCGATTTTTTCCGGCACAGAGAAGTCGATGTGGTCGCAATGCAATGCACTTCAAGCTACCCCTGCCCTCCTGCCCGCTGGGGCTTGAATATTTTAGCTGAGCTACGTACGAGGTATTCCAGCCCAGTTGGCTTCAGCGACCATTCCGGAACGGGTGTGCCCAGTCTGGCTGCGGTAGCTCTTGGTGCAAACGTCATTGAATTTCACCTTGCTTTTCACACAAAGATGTTCGGTCCCGATGTTTCCGCAAGCTTGATGCCCGAAGCAGCGAAGGAGCTGATCCGCGGAATTCGTGCTTTGGACCAAGCCAGTCAGCAGCCGGTGGACAAAGACACCGTGGCGGAAGAATCTTTGCCTCTGCGGCAATTGTTTACCAAGAGTGTGGTCGTCGCCAAAACCCTCGAGCCGGGTACGGTGTTGGGACGCGAGCATCTCGCTTTCAAGAAGCCAGGGGACGGAATTCCTGCCAATCAATACCAACGCCTTCTCGGCAGACGGGTCAAAGTCCGCTTGCCAAAAGATCATCTGCTCGCCGACGAAGATTTAGAATGACTACAAAAAATACACCCGACATACGAAAAGTATGCGTGGTCGTTACGGCTAGGCCCAGCTATAGCCGCGTAAAGACCGCGTTGGCGGCCATCCAAACGCACCCCGCGCTCGAGTTGCAGTTAGTGGTTGCGGCGTCCGCATTGCTCGACCGTTATGGCAGCGTCGTGGAGCAGGTCGAGCGCGATGGCTTTTCGATCAACGAACGCGTCTTCATGGTACTCGAGGGCGAGAACCCTACGTCGATGGCGAAGACGACGGGCCTCGGCGTGATGGAACTCGCAACGGCTTTTCTCAATCTACAACCAGATCTCGTCGTTACGATCGCCGATCGGTACGAAACGATTGCCACCGCGATCGCAGGTGCCTACATGAATATCCCCGTCGCCCATATTCAGGGTGGCGAAGTGACCGGTTCGATCGATGAGAAGGTTCGGCATGCTGTGACCAAGCTGTCGGACATCCACCTTGTCGCGTCGCAAGGGGCATACGACCGAGTTGTCAAACTGGGCGAGCGCCCTGAGGCAGTGTTTGAGACGGGATGCCCGTCAATTGATTTAGCTGCCGAGATCGCTCAGTCGCCCGAGTTCGATTTTGATCCGATGGAAAAATATTCGGGTGTAGGCGAAAAACTCGATCTGACCGCTGGCTACTTGGTCGTCATGCAGCACCCAGTGACGACGGAGTACCAACAATCGCGTGTCCACGTTGAAGAGACGCTCTATGCGATGGCCGAGCTAAACATGCCGGTCTTATGGTTTTGGCCCAACGTCGATGCCGGTGCCGATGGCACGAGTTCCGGCATTCGGAGTTTTCGCGAACAGGCTGACACTCGCTATTTTCATTTCTTTAAGAATATGGCGCCGCACG
>JAJDEE010000140.1 GCA_029259975.1 Planctomycetota bacterium | reverse complement strand
CGAAGGTCAACTGGAGCGATGGGGCAAGTACAGCGAACAAATTATCGACTATACGAGCAAAGGCTTGGTCAAGAAGGTGGAAGAGGGCACGGACTACCCGTTGTGGCAGTGGGTCGATCCTTACACTTATCGCGAGCAGCTGACGATGCCGAAGTTGTTGATCAATGGTACGAACGATCGGTATTGGGTCGTCGATGCGATGAATCAGTATTGGGACGGTTTAGTGGGCCTCAAGTATGCGCTTTATGTTCCGAATGCGGGCCATAATCTGGGCGGTGGTGTGATCGACGCCTTTACGACACTGGCTGTTTTTTCGCAGCGAGTGGCAACCAAGACCCCCTTGCCGGTGTTAAGTTGGAAACACGATGACGAGGGCGAGAAATTCCGCCTGTCGGTAGAATCGAATGAGCCAACGCAGAGGTTTCGGCTCTGGATGGCAAAGTCAGAATCGACAGATTTTCGGTCTTCGAAATGGACGGCAACCAACATGGATGTAGGGATAAAAGGAAAGGCAGTGGCACTCGTCGAGCGTCCTGCGAGTGGACACATCGCGTTTTATGCCGAAGCGACCTACTCATTCGGCCCATCAGGCTACGGATTGTCGACTCAGATTCGTGTTGAATAAGCGCGAGACGATTTGTAGCGCCGTAAGGTCAAAAACTCAACCGAACGAAAAGCTCATTGTTAATCGGGTAATGCAATGCGGCAAGGCTCAGATTTGAGCCGAGTTGTCACGCAAGAGGTGCCCACCTCAGCTTTTGGTGGGCATTAAACTGTATCCTACACGCAGTGCAAGCTAGGCAAATTGCTCAGTCTTTCGGAATTGTGTGGCGTGACAGCGACGCCGCTTCGCGATAGCGGGATAGTTCACATTCCAACACTCACTATCTCAGCTTTTCTCTGGCCTCGTTTACCATCTCGCTCGCCCAAGCTTGATCTCCGTAGAGTCTGATAATGGCTTGGTACATCAGCCCTGCTTTTGCGGGGTCTGTTCGTTGAATCGTCGCGGCAATTGCAAGCCGTTCCTGGAGAGCAGGTAATTGCGAAGACTTCAGTTCTTGAATTTCTTTAATCAATTGTTCTGTGCGTTGTCTGGCGATGACGAGCAGCCGTGGGTCGCCAAGTTCTTGGAACTGTTTGGATAGTGATTTTGCGGATTCAAAATCAACGACTGTGTTGTTGGGATCATAGAGGAAGAGGAGTGATTGCAGTAACGAATGTGCGCGAGCAGGGTTGTCCTCAACGATGTCTAAGGCCTCAAAGTAGATAAATTCGATTGGCTTGAGGCCGGCGGCTCCCGTAAACCGTGATCGGGCGCGTGCCTGACGTTCGTATTCTTGGAATTCCAATTGCTCTCGCAGCGGCTGTAGCTCTTTGGTTCTAGAGTCCTCTGGAAAACGGGCAAAGAACGACTCGACATCGCTGGCATCTTCGCGTGAGAGGTTGTACACGCCCTCGTTTGTGACGACTCGACAGAGTTTGGAGTACAGCTCGTCGGCGGTCGGCGGTTTCATGAGTTGCCAACCTCCCCAGCCAAGGAAGCCGAGCGCGGCCAACAATCCGCCGAGCTGCGCGGCTAGCACGAGAGGATTGCCTCGGTTTTGTTCGCGTTGCCGACGCGCATCTTCGTCGACGGTGGTGAAGTGCGTCACTTTTCTGGCGGCTTCAACATCGACGAACGTTGGTTTTTGCTCCAACAACGATGCTGTTTTCTCGGCGGTCACGGTCGGTTTCACAGTCGATTTCACGGCGGGTTCGACCGGCTGAGCGAGCGTTGGTGCGTCGTACAAGTCGGGGTGTGCGGTGCCCATTGACGTTTCTTGCGGCAGAATGACCGGCGCGTCGAGCGTTCGAGTGGCGTCTTCGTCTACTGCGGCGGAAAGCGACGAGGTGGGGCGGGGGAAATCGGTGGTGGTGACGCCCTCGACAGATTCTGGCTTGACCGGTCGAGAGAGCGCTTTCTCCATCGCTTCCATGTGTCGGCTGAGAACCAAAACATTGGGAAATCGATCGTTGGGATCTTTGGAGAGCAGCTGCGCTATGAGACGGTCGAGCTGATCGGGTGTGTCGATGGCGTAGCGGCGCACAGGCTCCGGTTCGGCGAAGCGCTGTAGCTGCAACATCTCGGGCATCGTCTTCGCTTGAAATGGCGGACGTCCGGCGAGCAGCGCGTACATCACACCGCCAAGGCTGTATTGGTCGCATTTTTCGGTGACAGGCAGCCCGTCGGCTTGCTCGGGAGACATGTAATCGGCGGTTCCTAGTACGCCACCAGCGGTTGTAAGCTGTGCACCACCGAACAGTCGCGCGATACCGAAGTCGGCGATTTTCACCCGGTCTTCAGTGGCGAGCATGATGTTGGCAGGTTTGATATCGCGATGGACAACGCCATGGTCGTGCGCGTGTTTGAGCGCCCGGCAAATCTGGATGCCAATTTGTAGTGATTCGCGCCAGTCGAATCGCCGGCCCTGGTTTAATTCTTCTTCGAGGCTAGGCCCATCGACCAATTCCATGGAATAGAACAGCATGCCATCTTGCTCGCCGTATCCGTAGAGCCGAACGATGCCAGCATGTTTGAGTTTTTTTAGCGATTCGATCTCGGCCTCAAAACGCTCGCGAAATCCGTCGGCCATTGCTAGTTGTGGAGCGAGTGCCTTGATCGCAACACGGTTACCTGCATCGGGGCCAGTGTCGTCGTTAACAGCTTCGTAGACAGCACCCATGCCGCCTTTGCCGATTTGCTTGACTATCCGATAGGGTCCGAGTTGTTCGAGTTTCATGGTCTACCTTGGGTGCCTAAGCCGGCCAGACTGCCAAGCGTTGCAAGCAATGCGCTGCTTATCTAATTCCATGTTAGCAAGCTCAAGTAGGGCGAGCTAGCAGAGCTTGGCTCTTGGGCAGCTATTGAGGCGATTTCGGCATTTTCCTATAAGTTCACCACGTTTACACACTTTTTGCCGGCCTCCTGCGAGAGTGAGGAGCCTGACAACTCATTTCCAAAGAGAACGGTACAATGGACCGACTCCTCAAGTCTCTACTACTTCCTCAGTTCTTTATTAGTTCGCGGCGTAGTTCGCGGCTATGTTTTGCGCTGCTCGTCTGGTCGGCTTTCGTTGGCTTGGCTGGGGCACAGCAATTTCCGTACGTGGCTTACGTGACAGGCGAGCAGATTTACGTTCGCAGTGGTCCCGGACAGAGCTATTATCCGACGGGACAGATTCCCCAAGGTTTTGCCGTAGAAGTTTATCGACACGATGGCGATAGCTGGTGCGCGATTCGTCCGCCGGCGGGGAGCTTTAGTTGGGTGCCTAGCCATCAAGTTCGCGCGGCAGGCGAGGGCGTCGTAGAAATTGTTGGCGAGCAGGTGGTCGCTCGCGTTGGCAGCGGGCTTTCGCCCAATCGCAGTGCTGTCCAAGTGTTGTTGCCCAAGGGCGAGCGATTGGAGTTGATTGTAAACAACGAAAACGACGATCCAAGATGGGTTCGAGTGGCTGCGCCGGCAGGAGAATTTCGCTGGGTTGCCGCCAGTTCTTTATCGCGTCGGCCACCAATGGAAACCGCGCCGCAGCCTGAGGGATTGGGCTGGAAGCGGCAATCTGAACGGCCCTCTGCAGATGTTCCGATCGACTCCAACGCTTTCGCTCACCTAAGTCCGCCGGAAAACGCCAACCCAACAGGTTTGCAGTTTGGGCAACCTCACAAAGAAATTTCGAGCGAACTGACACCTTTGGTGAGGAATGACCCCAGCGCGATTGATCTTGTCGAAGGCTCCCCTGCCGAATTGCAGTTGGCACAGTTTCAATTGCAACCCTCAAGTCTTCCCCCACCCAATTTTTTGGATAGTGCCGCAACGACATTGCCACAGCATCAATCTCCGCTGACACAACCTCCGCAGACACAACATCTACTGACACAATCTCCGCCGACAAAGTCGTCGCAACCGCGAATTAGGTTTCGTGGTTTGACGCCGCCTGTTACGGCTACTTTGGGCAGTGTCGAAGAGCTGGAATTACGGCTTTCGCAAGCAGTTGTCCAATCGCCGAAACAATGGGAACTTGACTCACTCGAAGCTGCGGCGACCCGCTTGCTATCTGAAACCAAATCGCCACCTGTACGTGCCCAGCTACGTGAGGTTCTCGCGCGGATCACTCGCTTCCAACAAGTTCATCAGCGCTATACCAATCCGACACCGCCTGCTTTGTCACGATCGGCCTTGCCTGCCTCAGATCCCTTTGAGACAGCTGCGGCGGTGGACTCCGCTTCGAGCGGATTGACAGGTCTCAGTCCGAGTGTTCGAGAGCGCGCCCGCGAAGATCTGGCCGGAGATAGTTCTCAAACAGCTTCAGCAGGCATAGCAGCTTCGGCAGACAAACCTTTGTACGATGCGACTGGATTACTCAAGCCTGTAATCTCGAAACGCGAAAGCGCGCCACAATACGCCTTAGTCGACGAGCAAGGCAAAGTCGTCTCGTTTATTACGCCGACGCCCGATCTGAATCTCAAACCTTACGTTGGCCACCATATCGGCGTGCACGGCAAGCGAGGATTCATGCCTGAGTATCGCCGAACTCACGTTACGGCGGGGCGTGTCACGCCGCTTGAACGCACGTTGCGACGTTAAAAAGTTCTTGATCGAACAAGGGACTTCCGTGAAAAGTTAGAAGGCGTAATTACTCAAAGTGAAAAGTAAATCGCCACGAAGGACACAGAGAAAACCGCAGAAATCACCAATTGAAGCAGGGCAAGATTCGTCGTTCGTTCGATGAAAAATACTCCGTGCTCTCCGTGACTCCGTGGTAATATTCTTTGTCTGCTTTCGGTTTGAGTAATTACTTGCGGCTTTGTTGCAGCAATCGCGAGGCCAGTTTTGCAACACGAGGATCGTCATCACGCAACGCTAGGTCACGAGCCAACTGCGTAAGGTCTGGCGAACGTGTTGTAGCCAGAGCCGTGAGGGCTTGCAAACGAACGTCGCCGCTTTCGTCGCCGAGCAACCAACGAAGCATGCGTCGTGACGCAACGGCAGGGAGTCGTGACACCTCTTCGACGAGCCGTTTTCTCTCAGCAGCTAAAGACGAGGTAAACCGTTGTCTCAATGCCAACTCGGCATCGGCATAGCCACGCTCGCCCAGCACAACACGAACAATTCCGGCTTCGTAGAAGTTTGACATGCCTAGACGTAGTAGCAACTCCTCAGAAGTGAGTTGTCGCAGTGTGTCTGCTCGGTCGGCCATGTCCTGTGGGCCGGGGACATCGACCACTACGCCTCGGACGGAACCCGCAGGCTTGGGGACAAACGTCAACCGATTCTCAGACGGAGCGCTGGCGAACGGTGGCGGTTGCAAATTGACAGTGCCGTTTTGCTGAGGCAACCAGCTGAGTTCAGTAGAGGTCGACTCCGACACTGGGCTGCCCTGCACTATTTTCGGCGTCGTAATTTTCGGCATTGCAAAATGCTGCTGGCTGCGGAACGCTTCGGTCGGGACTCCTGGCTGAATACGAGCCAGAATTTCGAGTGCTCCCTCGCTTGATCGCGTCAACGATTCTAACTTGGGTGCTGGAGCTGTGAATTTATTGGCATCGAATTCCGAATCGAAGTCAGCGGCGATTTTTGAGCGCGGCGTCAGCGTTCGCAACCTGGGGCCGCGCGGTGGCACGAAAGCTAAAACTCGGCTGCATTGTGCAAGCACCACCTGGCTTTGCTGAACGGGTAGGCGGTCTGTCAAATCGATCATCGCTAGAGCCAGTCGCTCGGTCCATTGTTGGCCAGCGGGACCAAAGTTCTCAATCTGTGAGGCAAGAGACGTTGCAAGTTTGGCCACATTACTTGCGGAATCGGTCCCGAGGGTTCCGCGCTGAGGAGCTTCTGCAAGCATTTCCCAAGTGGCCAGCTTTTCGTCGATGATCTGACGAGCGATCGCGGCCACCGATGCGCGGTCGGATGCAGCAGCCACGACCAACGGCTCAATCGCCGTCTCGCCCAAGTCGGCCAATTGTCGCAGCGGCACTTTGACCTGTGTGTCCTTAGCGTCGGCGATGCGCTCGACAAGACGATCCGCCAAACGACCGCTATGCCAGCTAGAAAGCGTCGGAGCAACCAGCCAACCAACAGCAAGCATCACGCCCGTTGCGGCACATGCTTTCAGCAAACGAGCTGTGCTGTCGTCAGTGGTCATCGTGGGCGTGGTTTTTGGTGGAATTGCCGTACTAGTAAGGCGAGGCCGCGAAATCTACGCCGGCGATCGTCTCGGCCGATTCTCTAGAATGTGCGAACACGGCACAAGACCGCCCTGCCTTGGACCGAGTTGCTAGCAGTCTGCGTAGTTCGTTGGCAGAAAATACTACGGACTGACCCTCGGCTTAGCCGAAATATCCCTATAACCCGTACAGCTTCTCAGTTGGTGCGGGCTTCACACGAGGGGGGATGAATGCACCGCTGTCAAAGCTATGCGAATAGCGCTACGCAGAGAGCCTGTGGCTGCCGCGCGAAAATCTGCTATCTGAGGGTACTGCTGCACCAGCGGTATGCGCTGTACGCTGCCTGTTGGCTGATTTTCGCTTGCCTAACAACAGCGAATTTGAACGCTGCTGAGCGGGATCGCCAAGAGTACACCCAGGCGAACACGTCCGATGCTGCCCGCCGCGAAGCGACTCAGGCAGTGCCGCTCGAAAGAATTCATCAAAAGTACCGGCGGTCGGTACACAAAGTGCTGACTGATAGCAGCCTGTACCGGCGGTTGCCGACGCAGATGGTCGACTGCGATCCCGAGCTGTTTACGTTCTTGATGAAGAACCCAGAAATGCTGGTGGAAATGTGGCAGCACTTGGGCATTAGCCACGTAACACTTCGGCGCACAGGCGGCAACACCTTTTCGCTCTCTGACGGCGCCGGCACGACGGGCAAGTTGATTATTGTAGAGCAACAATGTGATGGCAACGCGCAAAACCGTATTGTGATGTATTCAGAAGGAGCCTACGAGGGCAAACCCTTCAAACGTCCAGTTCGTGCGCAGTGTGTCTTGCTGCTGCGTAGCGGTTCGATGAAAGAAACAAATGGCCGCGACTACGTGGCCTGTCAGCTAGATTCGTTCGTGCGAATCGAGCGCACGAGCATTAAATTGTTTGCCAAAGCAATTCACCCGTGGGTTGGCAAAACGGCCGACGCTAACTTCGCCGACACGATCGCCTTTATCAGCAACCTCTCCCAAGCCGCTGAGAAACGTCCCGCCACGATCGAGCGGTTGGTGAACCGCTTGCCCCACTTAGCAGAGCAGCGACAGCAACAATTCGTCCGTATCGCCTACGATTGCTCACAGAAGTATGACGGCGAGGAGGTTAACAGTGTTGCGAGGAGAGCAGAACCGATCGGTTTTTCAAAAAAAACATCAGAAAAGTAGGCGGTTTTTTTCTGTGGTATAGAAGGAACAATGAACAAGTTCTTATCATATAAAACCACTCTTGCTCTGTTAGCAGCCTTACTGGTTTTAGTTGCATTCTTCGGAAGCGCTCGTGCAGATCAGCTCGAAGAGTGGCCTTCAGACGATTTGCAGTTGACGTTGTTTCCCGTGGATGAGCTTGCGCCAACAAACAACGTGACTCTTGCTTCCTATTGTGATGACGTACTGCAACCGCCGCCTTGCGGAGATCTCTGCTGTGGCGAAGACGTGTGCTCTCAGGAAATAGAGTTTGCGCAGACGTTGTCAAAAATGGTGTCCGTCTGGAGTAAGTTTGATATCTCAGGGCATGTCCGCGTGCGACAAGCGACAGACTTCGAACGAATCGGTCGCTCCACCAGAAACCGACAACGGCTGCGAGCTCGCCTGGCGCTCACTTACACTGCCAACGAAGAAATCCGGGGGGGTGTTCGTTGGACCACTGGCGACCGCAAACTTACTTTGGAACCGGGCGACCGCCGCGGGTCGCCATTGTCTTACCAAGATGCTGGCGATGTCTTTGATAAGTTTGAGTTTAACCTTGATCGTATCTTTATTCGGTACGATCCTCACTGGTTGCCACACGCATGGTTTGTCGGTGGCAAGTTTAAGCATCAAGTGAAACTCAACCCAATTTACGCTTCACCTGTAGGCAGTCTTGTCTGGGACGAAGCAGCTCACCCCGAGGGCATCGCAGCAGGTTACGCCTGGAACGACTGGCTGGGGATTGATGCGTGGCGGTTGGTTGCGACCGAGTCGGCCGTGTTGGAGCTGAGTAACTCCGACGATTCTAGCCTGTTCAACATGCAAGTCTGGCTGGAAAAGACACTTGGCCCCACACTGAAGGTTGAGGCAGGCGTCGCGTGGTACGACTGGCACAATCTCAACCCCGACGACAATCGGCAGATCAGCTCCGAAAATAACGCCGGTAACGCCGTGATTAGCCTGCCCGTCGACTCCGCAGGTCGTACCGACGTATTCGCCTCGCGTTTTAGTATCATTAATCCGATGCTGGTCGTGACCTATGGCAATTCGGAGGGATCAAGACTGACACATCCCATTCAGTTTGTAGGCGAAGCCTTTCACAACACGAAGTCGTTCGACTCGGGACGCGACACCGGCTTTTCTGTCGGTGGACAGTATGGTCCAGCGCTAAAGAGCCAGCGGAAGAAGAAGGGCTGGAAAATCTACTATACGTGGAACGAGGTCGAACAAGAGAGCGTTTTTACACCTGTCGCACAGGACGACTTTCAACGGGCCACTAATTTTCGCGGCCATTGGCTCGGCCTCGACTATTTTCCCTGGGATAACGTCGAATCCCGTCTCTGGCTGCTTTCCGACAAACCGATTCTGCCGATCAACGGGTCACGCGAAGAAGAGTGGCGGGCGAGGTTTGATCTGACTGTGTATTTTTAGAGTCAACGCCAACAATACTGTCCAACCCACCCACTATTTTTTGGGTGATCGTTTCATGTCATTGAATTCTGGAACCTTGCCAAACTTTTCTGCGTACAATGCAAAGCACTCGTATTCGTCCCTTAGAACTTTGCCTCTCATCCGCAAATCAAATGGCTTATTCGAGGTGATATCGCAGTTGTACTTGCATATTGAGACGTAGAGTTCGTCGACAAGTGAGTCATAATCACGGTGCTTAAAACGCACTCGCTGTCCACCTCCGTGTCCTTCTTTTCCTTTGATCGTATTGTCAAATTGTTTGAGGCGTTGTTTCAAGCCTTTTCTCGCACACGTCATGCCAATATAGATGATTGAAGGCGACCAAAAAAAAGGTTTTCCTGAAAGGTCTAAAACGGAAATAGCTAGAGCGTAAACACCTGGATAAGACATACCCTCCAGTGAGTTGCGATCTTCCCACGTTGCCCAATTTGCAAACGGAAATTCCATTGAACTATTTGCCTAAAAATGATCTTTCGCCAACTCTGTCAGCCCCTTCAAATCAAGCTTTCCAGTCCCCAGCACGGGAAGCTGCTCCACTTGCAAAAAGCTGTCAGGGCTGGGGATCCAGAGGTTCGGCAGGCCGAGGCTTTTGAGGTGGTCGCAGACTTCTTGCGCGGTGTGGTCGAGATCAGAGTGGACGACGATGAGGCGTTCGCCTTTGCGCTCGTCGGAGACGGCGGTCACGGCGGCGCGGATATTTTCGTCGTCTTCGCCTTCGACAAAATCTTGGATCGCCTCTTCGATGTTGATGTGCGGCACCATCTCGCCGCCGATTTTTGAAAAGCGGCTTTGACGTCCTGTGATCTTGATGAATCCCTGCTGGTCGACGATCGCGATATCGCCGGTGACATACCAGCCCTCTTTGACGACTTCGCTCGTTTTGGCGTCGTCGTCCATGTAACCTTGCATTACGTTGGGGCCTTTGATGAGCAGCATACCGGGTGTACCGATCGGCAAGTCCTCAAAAGTGTCGGGGTCGACCGTTTTGGCGGTGACGCCCGGAATGGGGC
>JAJDEE010000139.1 GCA_029259975.1 Planctomycetota bacterium | reverse complement strand
TTCGACGATCGTCTCTGAACCCATCGATTGTCCGCCAAACGGACTGTCCTCGCTCTTGCCAGACACGATCGGCCCGACGGCGTAGACGATCGCAATTTTTGGCCCCTTGCCGTTGCCACTTCCCGAGCCAGCGCCGATGATCTTTTGAAAGAGTTTGATCATCCCCATCGGCCCAGAAAAATCGGTATCGAGCGACTTCTTGCCATAGTTGATCACATAGACTAACTCGTCGGCTTCGTATTCAGCTTTGAGTTGCGTGCGGAACTCGTCGGGATAGGCCACGCGATCGATCAAGCCGACTTCTTTTGCTTTCGTGACGGTCAGCAAACCTTCGTCGACAAGGCTGCGTACCTCGTCGACTTTGAGATTGCGATCGGTAGCGATCGTCGTGACCATCTGGTCGAAAATATCATCGATGAGTGCCGTGAGATTCTTTCGTACCGGCTCGCTCATGCTGGTGCGAGTCAGCGGCTCGGCGGCACCTTTCGATTTGCCGACGTGTAGCATGTCGGCCTCGATGCCGATTTTCCCGAGTAAATCTTTGTAGTAAGCCACCTCGGCATGAACTCCTGGGATGAGCAAAATGCCCGCCTCAGGCATGACGATTTCGTCGCAGGCGGTTGCCAGTAAAAACTGCGAACTCCTTGCGGACTCGAGTTGGGCGTAGACTTTCTTGCCCTCGGCACGGACGCGACCAATTGCTTCGCGTAGCTCGTTCAGCTTGCCGCGTGATAGTGCCGCCGGGCCGATCTCTAGGACGACGCCAGCAATGCGTTTGTCTTTGCTCGCTTTGTCGAGTCGCGTGATCGTCTTCCGCAGATCAACGCCCAAGTCGCCAAAAAATGTCATCTGGCCGGGTGACTCAGGCAGTCGGCCCTTAATCTTGATATGAGCCAGCCGCGTTTTGATGGGCTTTTTTACTGACTCTTTGGCTCCTGCATTTTCCGTCGTTTCAGAATCGACTTGGTCGACAGCCTCTTTCGCAGTCGCGACCTGCTCGGATATACCCATTGCCGCGACCGCTAGCATTACGAAGAAAGCCTTGGTTGTACTTCTCATGGCCATTGCCTTTCACTGGTTTGAAGATCGATTTTTCGTCTCGACCATTTTCTTTACGGAGTGACCTCTACAAAGCTGATTGTAGCGTTTTACAAGATCTACTTCACCTACTTCGCTCGACAGCAAAAAATCTTGTCGATCCGCGATTCAAGCTAAAAATCAAGGTACCCAAGAGGCAATGCCAGCAGTTTTGCCCTGGCGAGTGCAGATCGGTTTTGGTACTTTTCCGCCTCGACCCCCCCGCATTAGCTGCTAGAAGCCACAGCAAATCTCCTGGAGAATCTCTGATGCAACGCCCGTTGCTAACTACCCTATTATTTGGCCTGCTGATCTCGGCACTACTCTCCACGAGCTATGCCAAACCGATGTGGCAAAAATTGGTGCCGCGCAAGAAGGTTGCAGTTGATTCTCAAGGCGACTACTCTCTCACCGAAGAGCAGGGGCCTTGGCTAATCATGGCGATGTACTTTTCGGGCGAAGAAGGTGAAGCAAGAGCTAGAGAGTTTGTTCTCGACCTCCGCCAGAATCATGGCCTGCAGGCTTATCATTGGGGAATGTCTTTCCAACTCGACGAAAAAAATCCTGGCCGCGGCCTGGACGAATATGGCGGCAAAATCCGACGCCGCTACCGCCGCGGAAATCATGTTACGCAACATGCCGTTCTTGTCGGCAACTTCCCCTCGTTGGGAGATCCCGAAGCTCAAGACCTGCTGGAAAAAATCAAGACGCTCACTCCCAATTCGTTGCGTCATGATAGCGAAGGCATTACCGCTGAGAGCTTGACCAACGTCGACAAGTTTCGCGACTATCTGCGGAAAAATAATGGTAAGAATCAACAGGCAGGTCCGATGAGACATGCGTTTGTGACCCGAAACCCGTTGCTTCCGAAAGAGTATTTTGCACCCACCGGCATCAGCGAAGACGTGGCGAAATGGAACTCTGGCCAAGAGTTTTCATTGCTCAAATGCCCGAACAAATACACGATCAAAGTCGCGACCTTCAAAGGGCGCACGACGCTAGTCAAATCGAATCAGCATCAGTCCACCGACACAAAAATCCGCAAACCCAAGGAAAACAGCTCGTTGGTTAAGGCTGTGGAAAATGCACATTTATTGACGATGGCCCTGCGAGAAAAAGGCTGGGAGGCCTACGAGTTCCACGGACGCTTTGAAAGCTACGTAGCTGTAGGCTCGTTCAACGAAGGTCGCCCAACCGCCAACGGTAGCGTCCTACTGGACCATCGTGACGCACAGATCATCATAGACACTTTTGGTGCCTCGACTCCCAACAACATATTCAACCGCCCAGCCGCGCAAGATCTGCACCTCGAACAACAACGAAAGCAACAGTTCACCACGCTACTCGGCACCCAAGGCCAAGTCGTCGACGGCTTTCACCCCAAAAGGTTTGTTGGCTTGCCATTCGATATCTATCCGCAGCCGATCGCCGTTCCGCGTCTGTCGATCAGCTCTGCCTATGCACGGAACTGAGAGATGCCTAAGAAACAGATGGCAACCGCACCACGAGACTTGCTGATCGGAACCACCAATCTCGCCAAGGGGCGTGAGCTGCGCGAGTTGCTTCAGCCCTACGGCTTTCAGATTCGTACGTTGCAGGACATCGACAATCCAATCAACGTGGTTGAAGATGGCGATACCTTTGCCGCGAATGCCCAAAAGAAAGCCCGCGAATTTGCTCAATCTTTCAATTGCTGGGTACTTGCCGATGATAGTGGGCTGGAGGTTCATTCGCTCGGTGGAGCACCGGGAATCTACTCGGCTCGATTCGCAGGGGGAGAAGAAGCAAGCGACGAGCTAAATAACGAAAAACTACTTCGTGAACTTGCCGAAGTTGTTTGGGAACGGCGTGGGGCAAACTACTACTGCCATGTCGCGGTGGCAGACCCCACTGGTGCCATTCGCGCGGAGAGTTCAGGAATCTGCCGAGGAAAAATCCGCACGGAGCCTGCCGGTTCCAACGGTTTTGGCTACGACCCACTGTTTGAGGTTCTTGAATACCACCAAACTTTTGGGCAGCTTGGACCCAAGGTCAAAGCCGCGCTCAGCCATCGCGCGCGTGCCATGCGGGCGATCGTGCCGCAACTCGCAACGCTAGCAACCAGTGGTGCCTGGCAGTAGATTCGTGCCCTTTTGCTCACCGGAGCCATCGGCTGCTCGCAAAAATAAAGAGCCGCTACGGATCGATGAAATTCGTAGCGGCTCGATAACAAGAACAGTAATATGTATGATCGCAGGATAGCAAATTCGTGGGGTGTTGCCAAGATACTTTTCCGACGTCTTTCGTATTTTGGCGTTTTGAACTGTTCTTGGACGCGTTCGGCTTGCGACCATTACCGCGATTTAGGCAAGGGACGCGATTGGGGCAAGAGAGCGATTTTGTCCTACGGGGTACGTACTTGGGCGTTGGATCGGCTCTTGGATACGGGTAACAGAACTTCCCCCTAGCCGACCGAAAAATTACTGACTTGTGCCGAAAATACGGCATTACAACGCCCATTTGCCAATACCTGAACGATTACCGTTTCTACCCCTGCCTTCCGCCTCCGCCAACCACGCCTTGACGCTAACCCAAGGCTAGCCTTACACTTCGGAGTTGATGCCGGTGGAATTCCCGCGCGGTAAGGCACCCAAACACAGAACTCAATTTGCCATGAAATCCGAACATCGTCACGAGCTACAGACCAACTATCTTTCGGCCGGACTTGCCAGATGGATTGAACAGATCAAACCGTTCACAGGTCAGATCATCACAGGCGCAGTATTGCTTGCTGCTGTTTACGCGGGGCTTTCACTCTGGGATGTGCAGGCAGCCCAAACCGAGCGAGCTGCGTGGGACGCTTATGCCTTTGCCACCGACACGAGCGACAGAGAGCTGAACAGCCTTCAGCGCGTCGCAGGCGACGAGCAATTCAC
>JAJDEE010000138.1 GCA_029259975.1 Planctomycetota bacterium | reverse complement strand
CGAGAAGACGTCTTCGATCGCCATCAAAAAAGGCTTGTCATTCTCTCGAACAGGCTCAGGAATGTAGGAGTCGATCGCGTCCATCAGCTCGCTGATTGGCTTGGCGTTCTCTTCCACTTCGGGATGCTCGATCGCAGCCTTCGAGTTACCACGCACCATCGGCACTTCGTCGCCAGGAAAACCGTACATGGTCAGTAGCTCGCGAATCTCTAGCTCGACCAACTCAAGCAGCTCTTCGTCGTCGACCAAGTCGCACTTATTCAAGTAGATCACGATCTTTGGCACACCGACCTGACGAGCAAGCAATATGTGCTCGCGAGTCTGAGGCATCGGGCCATCAGCCGCCGAAACCACCAAAATCGCACCGTCCATCTGGGCAGCACCAGTGATCATGTTCTTCACAAAGTCAGCATGACCTGGGCAGTCAATATGTGCGTAGTGACGAGCCTCGGTCTCGTACTCAACATGCGCGACAGCAATCGTCACGGTCTTGGTCGCGTCACGCACAGTACCACCCTTGGCGATATCAGCGTACGACTTAAACTTCGCCAAGCCCTTGGTGGCCTGAACAGCCAAGATCGCCCCCGTAGTGGTCGTCTTGCCGTGGTCAATGTGCCCGATTGTGCCAACGTTCACGTGTGGCTTAGTGCATTCAAAGGTATCCTTGGCCATTTTTTTCCCTAACTTCTTCTAAGGGTTCGTTGCTTCAGTGACAAAAATGGAGTGACTGACGAACTCGAACAAACAAATGTGAATTGGACTTTTCTCTAGTAACAATTATTTAACTTCTTACTCTTTCCTTCAACGCGCTTCGTGTACATGCCATTCAGAGCTGCTGATGAGACTTGAACTCATGACCTCTTCCTTACCAAGGAAGTGCTCTACCACTGAGCTACAGCAGCAGATTCGTTGACCACCAGCAGCTTGCCAAAAGCAAGTGCGTGAGTTTTAACCTGCTGATTCCCTCACGCCCTCAAGCCAATCTGCAAATGCCTAACAACCAACCACCAATGACCTTCCAAAAGCGGGTGAAGGGAATCGAACCCTCGTCATCAGCTTGGAAGGCTGTTGCTCTACCATTGAGCTACACCCGCCGGCTGAATGTTCGATTTAAGATGTAAGATTGATGATAGGAAAAGCAGATACGCTGCGATCTTCAATCTTAAATCTCACATCAACATTCAATGGGGAGTGCAGGATTCGAACCTGCGAAGGCATAGCCAGCAGATTTACAGTCTGCCCCGTTTGACCGCTTCGGTAACTCCCCGGGAACTTATCTACCGCTTTGCCTGCCGCCTAAAATCGCATTCTCCTGGAACATCTTGTAATTCCCAAAACCAACGTCCGCTTCGATCCATCTCGCACTACTTAGCATTGCCGCCTAGCTTCACCACACACACGCAATTAGCCCACAAACCGGCCCATTATCTAACACCATTGCCTAACAGTAGAGCTAGCGGAGGGACTTGAACCCACAACCTGCTGATTACAAATCAGCTGCTCTACCAATTGAGCTACGCTAGCCTGGGTAGGGTAAGCTTGTGCGAATCAACCAATATAGCTATGCAGCCAAGACTCGCAAGGCGGAAAGAGTGCGAATTTCGGGCCAAAATTCTGAAACCCGTGCTAGCAAGCCCAGTATCGACTCAGGACCGGGCGGCCAAGCGTCTTTTTTTGCCCATTTTACGCAGACTTACTGGCCAAAAAGACCCTGGATCAAACCACATATGAGTTCTGGAGTCGAGCAATCGCGATCCAATTAGTTCACTAAAACGCTTGCGAGGCACCTCGGTTGCAAGCTTTCGACCTCTAGAGGCTCTCGCCTCTACCGAGATACGGCGGTTATAGCAAGTTTAGCCAACCTGGCGACAGGCAAACTTCTAAGCCATGAAAAACGTGAAAAACTCGTCGTGTCCGTCATGTCGTCGTGGTTCAAATTTCAATTCACCGCTTCGTTAGACGACTCTCATTTGCCGCTCGCCTTCATGTGTCACCACCAAGAAATCAGACACACTTTTTGGCCGGGTGCTGGGCGATGCATCTTGTTTGTCCGGTGTATGCGACGAAAGCCAGAAGTGCCAAGGCAAGCGTTGTCGGCTCTGGCACGGTTTGCGAAGACGCGGGCGAACTAATCACGCGACTGCCAAACTCGGTTTGCCATTGTAAAATCAGCGACGGGTCAGTCTGTTGGATGAGCAAAAAGTCGTTGCCGTCAACGTCGCCATCAGCATCAAGGTCAGCTTGCAGCGGTGCGAGGATTTCGAGGGCGACCGACGTGGGATTGTATTGAATTCCCCAAACGAGGTCGAATGCTAGCGCAGGCAGCAAAAACGTGTCGAATTCGCCGGTGATTTGACCGTTGCCTAGTCCGCTACTGAGTAGTTGAATGATCTCGAAGCTGTCACCGCGTTCTGGGGCAAACTCGCCACTACCCAGATCGACCAGCGAAACATCCAGCAGCCCCGCAAGGTCGGCAGACCAAGCGGCGAGCGAATCGTATTCTTCGTGGGCGGTGCCGCCTAATTCGATCTCCAGATCGCCGGAGGCCGATTGCTCGAAATTGCCAATGATCGTAAGCTGCCCAACGGCATTGCCAGGGGAAAGTGTGCCATTGTTGATGAACCGTAGAGGCAAAATAGGCCCAGTTGACACGTCGATTAGACCATCGCCCGTCACGGTTGCTCCTGGATCGTTGACAAGGTCTCCGCTTTGCAAGAATAAATTTCCGTCAACTTCCAGTTCTGCTCCGCTCGCGTTGACGAGCTGAGAGCTATCGTTGGAAAAACCACCGATGAAAGACATGATCGCACCTGCGGCGACCCGAGCAACACCTTGATTGGTGAGCCGTCCCCCGAACTGGATTTCAACTAGTCCAGTATCACGGCTTTCGATGAGGCCCTCGTTACTCCAGTCGTGAAGCTCATTCATTCGGAGGACGCCGTTACCACTGCTGATCAGCTCGCCCCGCTGTTGAAAAAGAAAGGCAGGGCCACTGTGGGAAATGTTGAGCGTGTTGTTGTCATTCGCTTCGATGCGGCCTTCGTTCGTAAAAAAACTTCCCTCCGAGTTGATGTCACCATCACCCACTATCGTATGGTTTGGTCCATTTAGGAAGGTCGAATTGTGTGTGAATAGTGTGCCACCGAGCTGCAATTCGCCATTACCGAGGAGTTGGAGAGGCTGTGAAGGAGAATTCGTATTGAAATTATTGATGTCTCCCGACACGACCAATTGCCCGTCGTTGCGAATGGCACCTCCAAGTCGAACGTCTTCGGTTTCGATCCGTCCGAGCAGTTGCAAATCGGTGGGTGTGTTTTGCGAACTCAAAGAGCCAAAGTCTTCTACGCGAATAACACCACCCGCAGCCGCTTGGACGATACCACCACTTACGCCACCTAAGAGTACTTCGGAGCCTGCACCGGCTCGGATCGTTCCAGGAAGGGCATTGTTTTGTTCATCGAGTTCGTAGTTTTGAATCTCACGGTACTCGCCACTATTGATGGCAAGGTGTGCTCCATTGATGGCGCGGATGATGCCGCTATTAATCAGTCCGAACTCAGTGGAGTGGGGAGAATAAGTGAGACCGCCATTTGTGCCATTCGCTTCGGCAACACCTCGATTCACGAAGATGACCTCGTCAAAATCAACGCCGCTGTTCAGGTGGAGTGTGTTGTCGACGTTTATAAGTTTTGTGAGAGAATCGAAAAAAGGCTCTCTTTCTACACGTTCTACAGAGATTTGACCGCCGCCAGCAAGAAATACCTCTTCGCTTCCGAGAAATAGATGCAAACCTTGGTCGCTTTTGAGGGTGCCCGTGTTTTGAATGTTGCCAGCAAGTGTGAGATCAGACTGCCAATTGACGACACCCTCGAGACGGACATCTTCCAGGGTGGCATCTCCCGAGAATCGAAAAGGGATAGGTAACGCGGGAGTTGGTCCCCGGACGATCCCGCCGCGGATTCGCGTGCGGCTGAAACGAAGGGACGAGTTTTCGTCGACTTCGATGACTCCGTTGGTGTTCTCGAAAACGCTTTCGTCGGTGCGGCTAAAAACAATTCTACCACTGTTGATTGCACGAACGACGCCTGTGTTTGTCCATGCAGGGCTGCCGAAAGAGAGGTCGTTTGGGCCAATCACTCCTAGCGACAGATTGGCACCTGGCCCGTCGGCTTCGACGATTCCACGGTTTTCAACCAGCAGGCTTTCACCGAGCGTGGCGAAGTTCGACAAGCCTGTCGACTGCACGCTAATCGTGTTATCGACGTTAACGAGCTTGGCAAATGATTGTGTAGGAAAACCACCTCCTCCTCTTACAGTAGCGTTGTCGCCAAGCTTGATTGAACCGCCACCAGCGATCGAGTTCGTGCCAAGCAATGTCGTAGAGCCAGGAGCGATAGAGAGGGACTTGCGATTAAGGAAGGTGCTGCCACTGAGTTGCGTTTGACTAGCGAAGGATGCGAACGCATCGAGTTCTACGCCAATCAGTGAAATGGTTCCGGAAAAATGAACCTGCCCTTCCTGCACGCCGCCTTCGGTGGAAGTTATGATTTGTCCACCATCAATAATCGTACCTGCCCCAAAAGAATTGGCTTTACCGATCAAGACGGTCGAGTCGCCCTGAGCTTCAATTGTGCCAGGCACACCCCTGTCCCGGTTTTGAATCGTGATTGGTCCATTATCTTGCCGACTCAAGTCAA
>JAJDEE010000137.1 GCA_029259975.1 Planctomycetota bacterium | reverse complement strand
GCTAGCAGCCGCGGGCAAATCAGGCCAACGAAAAACTGCCGAGAAGTTGCGGCTTGAACGAGTGCATTTCGAAGCTTTTTTCAATCATTTCAATCCCTTCACGAAGGCGATGGCGCTGTATCTCGTTGCGTTTGTGCTGGCGGGTTGTTCATGGTTGGGATGGAATACCGTCCTTAATCGATCGGCTAATTGGTTGCTTTGGTTTACCTTTGGACTACACACTTACGCACTCGTTTGCCGCATCTACATTTCGGGGCGACCGCCTGTGACGAACCTTTATTCGTCAGCGGTGTTTATCGGCTGGGCGGCGGTATTGTTTGCCTTGGTGTTTGAAAAAATATATCGTTTTGGTATTGGCAATCTACTGGCAGCCCTCGTCGGCTTTCCAACGCTGTTTATTGCTTACAATCTGGCCGGCGACGGCGACACATTTCAAGTATTGCAGGCGGTGCTAGATACGCAGTTTTGGCTGGCAACCCACGTGGTATGCATCACGCTGGGCTATGCGACAACCTTGATTGCCGGGGTAATCGGTTTGTTTTACGTACTGATGGGCAGCGTCGGCAACCGGCTGGACGAAGCACAACGACAGCATCTCGTCCGTATGATCTATGGCACACTCTGCTTTGCCACGTTTTTCAGCTTCGTCGGCACGGTCCTCGGCGGCCTGTGGGCGGACGACTCGTGGGGACGTTTTTGGGGTTGGGATCCCAAAGAAAACGGTGCGTTAATGATCGTCATTTGGAACGCCCTCGTCCTGCACGCCCGTTGGGGAGCCATGATCCGCCAGCGCGGCCTAGCCGTCCTAGCAATTTTTGGCAATGTGATCACGGCCTGGTCTTGGTTTGGCGTAAACCAGATGGGCGAAGGCTTGCACGCTTATGGTTTCCGCAAGGGAATGACATTCTGGCTGTGCATTTTTGTGGCGAGCCAACTGCTAGTGATGCTGCTGGGCTTGCTGCCGACCAATTCTTGGCGAGGCAAGAGCGATGCAAATGCGCAACAAGCGTAGCAAGATGAGCAGAACATTATTCTGTCGGTCGAAGGGAAAGGGCTGGTTACCTTTTCGTAAATTCATGATTCCTTTTCATGAGAATGCCGCCAAGCTTGGCGGATGATCGACCAAAAACTGTTTGCCAAAAACACTGCCCAGATGCCGAGGACTCCGCAAGAGATAACTCCGACCACCCAACCTGCCCACCCGATACGTTGTCCGAGGGATAACTCAAGAATTGTGCCACCAATGAAGGTGCCCAAGATTGCGCCAGCAGCAAGAAACCAGCGCAACCAATTGCTGACGCGGCCGTGGTCTGCTAGTGGCGTTGCCGGTGGCAGGACAGGCGTTGCAGTGTTGGTGTGTTTTACGTTTACTTCGGGCAAGTCGTCCTCGATCGTGGGATTCGCCGCTCGCCACTCGACGACATCTTGCGCCGTATCGCGAAGGCGGTTGCCAATGAGTGTGCCAAAGACGTGGGCTGCAACCAATACGGCAGATGCCCCGATCGCCAGCGGCCAAGGCCCCTTGGTCAGCACCAACAGCGCGAGCAGCACACAAATCAGCGTGACAAACAGCAGCATCTGACGTAAGCCGAATCGCAGCAGATGAGGCTCGCGTGGCGGAGTCGAGGACATGCTAGGCATTATCGGTGTTGCGTGCTTTGTCGGCAAGCTTTTAATCTGGAAATCCGGCGCAATTGCAAAGTCGAGAACTGAACAAATTGCAGACAAGACACACTTCAAGTTAACGGTACTAATTTCTCATCCGCCACTCTCGCCAAACGACGAAAAAATCGGCACTGGGCATAGTTCCATAGCACTGTTGTAGAACCTCTCTTTGTGTCTCCACAATGTCCAAGCTGCTAACAGTTTCAATTCTTCCCGCGTTGACATGCGAGGAAATAGTAAAGTATATTGCGGGTTTTCGCACTTCGCCTTCAAGTTGGCTCTGCACCTCCAAAGCCCCTATATTCGCATGACAACTACCAGCAACGACCCCTCCAAAGTAGACATGGCTCAACTGGCCATCAACACTATCCGCACCCTCTCGATGGATGGCGTCGAAGCCGCCGGTTGCGGACACCCTGGCACACCGATGGCGCTGGCGCCGGTAACTTATCAATTGTGGACCGACGTGTTGCGTTACGACCCGACCGCTCCGCTGTGGCCCAACCGCGATCGTTACGTCCTCTCCTGCGGTCACGCCTCGATGCTGATCTACTCGATGGTGCACCTTGCCAGTATCCGTAAAGCTGCTGCAGACGGCCCCTTCACTGGAAACGTGACTGGCGAAGAGCTATCGGTAACGCTCGATGACTTGCGTAACTTCCGCCAGTGGGGCAGTGCCACTCCTGGGCATCCCGAGCATGGCCACACCACTGGGGTTGAAACCACCACCGGACCGCTCGGTCAAGGATGTGGCAATGGCGTCGGCATGGCGATCGCCGGCAAGTGGCTCGCCGCCCGCTACAACAAGCCTGGCTTCGAGCTGTTTAACTACAACACCTACGTCCAATGTAGCGATGGCGACCTGATGGAAGGCATCACTAACGAAGCTGCCTCGCTCGCTGGGCACTTGAAGCTTTCAAATCTCTGTTGGATCTACGACGACAACAACATTACGATCGAAGGCACCACCGACCTTGCCTTTAGCGAAGACGTTGCCACGCGGTTCCAGGGCCTCGGTTGGAATGTTGCTACTGTCACCGATGCCAACGATCTCCAAGCTCTCTCCGCCGCCTACGACAGCTTCCAGAATTGCAATGATGCCCCCACTTTGATCATTGTCAAAAGCATCATCGGCTACGGCGCCCCAAACAAAGCCAACACCTCGGGCATTCACGGCTCCGCCCTCGGCGCCGAGGAAATCCGCCTCACGAAGGCCGTCTACGGCTGGCCTGAAGACGAGTCGTTTCGCGTCCCGGCAGAAGTCCCCGAGCATTTCACGAACACAATGGGCCAGCGCGGTGGCACCGCCCGCGAAGCGTGGGACACTCTGTTCGCCAAGTACGAAAAAGAGCATCCAGCACTTGCCAACGATCTCCAGCTCATGCAACAAAAAGAGTTGCCAGCTGGCTGGGATTCCGATTTAATCGAGTTCCCCGCCGACGAAAAAGGCCTGGCTACACGTTCCTCCGCCGGAAAGGCGTTGAACTCGCTGGCCAAAAATCTTCCTTGGCTGATCGGTGGCTCGGCCGACTTGGCGCCTTCGACCAACACGCTGCTCACTTTTGACGGCGCTGGTGATTTTGGCACCGACGACTACGCCGGTCGCAATTTTCACTTTGGCATTCGCGAGCATGGCATGGCCGCCGCACTCAACGGCATGGCCTTGTGTGGTGTCCGCCCCTACGGCGCAACGTTCTTCGTATTCAGCGATTACCTACGTCCGTCGATACGATTGAGCGCGATCATGGGCTTACCGTCGATCTACGTTTTCACGCACGACTCGATCGGCGTAGGCGAAGATGGCCCCACGCACCAGCCCGTCGAACAACTGGCTGCCGCTCGCACAATCCCCGGACTCGTCGTGATTCGCCCGGCAGATGCTAACGAGGCCGCCCACGCTTGGCGCGCTGCGCTCGCCGAAAACAATCGTCCCACGGCTCTTGTTCTCACTAGGCAAAACCTCCCCACGCTCGACCGCTCCAAAGTCGCCTCTGCTGAGAATCTGGCACGTGGCGGTTACGTCCTTTCCGAAGCTAGCGGCGGCGACGCCAAAATCGTCTTACTCGCCTCGGGCAGTGAAGTTTCCTTAGCCTTGGCTGCCCAAGAAAAATTAGCCACAGATGGCATTCCCGCTCGAGTGGTCAGCATGCATTCGTTCGAGCTGTTCGAAGACCAACCCCAGTCGTACCGCGACGAAGTCCTGCCGCCCGCAATACCGGCGCGCGTCGCGATCGAAGCCGGCGTCCGCCAAGGCTGGGACCGCTATCTCGGCACCCAAGGCATCTTCATCGGCATGACCGGCTTCGGCAAGTCAGCCCCCTTCGCCAAACTCTACGAAGAGTTCGGGTTTACGGTGGAGAACGTGGTGGAAGAGGCGAAGCGGGTGTTGGGGTAAGGCGAGCGAATTTCTATTCCTATTAGTATCGATTAGGAAAATGCTCTTTACCCGCCAGCCATAAATAAATATCTATTTGCCTTAACGTAAAAGAGTTCAGGTTATAGTATTCCTGAAACTTTTTTATTGCTTGCATAAAACGCGTGTAGTCTTTCAGGTCCGCTTTCCTGAATGTGTCATATTTATCTTTTTTCTTAAAAAACATGAGCATTTTCACCACGTAGGAGTCGTAAATTGGGTACGACTCAGGTTTATGGTGGCTGCAATACTTCGATGCAAAAGAATAGAAGTTAATAGTTCGATGCTTTATTTTTACTGGTGCTATTACATTAACCAATTGCCCATTGCCTGAGCTAAGCTCCTGATCGATATTACACTGTAATATGTGCTTTGCAACCGAATAGGTGTCAAATATATTGGTGCTGTAGAAATCGTTAAGAGCACTGACCTTCAATAGGATGTGCTCTATTACTTTGTTGCTAGGGCAAAAGTCATTAAAAAGCAGGTTCAGTGACTCTTCTTGCAAAGTATAATTTTCAAGTGTCTTCCACGTGTTCAGGTAATCTTTGAGTATCGCTCTATTGGGAGTTCTAGGATTTTTATTGGGCATTGCTTGCCTTCAGTTGAGGTTTGTAGATCGACGTGCCCATAATGGGTTGGCGTGGGCTTTGCCTCACTTGCCTCATCCAATAACATTTTAGAGCCAGTCCATGGCGGAACTGCGCTAATCCCGGCGCCGGGATTCTAGACAACAAATTTAGGCGATCTTACCCGTAAGAGTCCCCGTCTCCTGGTCAATTTTTTGGAGTGCCGCTTGGATGTGGTTGATGGCTTCGGCTTCAAAAAAAGGCTCGCCACACTGGCTGCAAACCCAGGCGGGGATCGCATCCCAGGAGATATGGTAACCGTTTCGGTCGGCACTGTACGGTGCTTCCGATTTGGTCATACTTCCCTTGCAATGTAAGCATTCCATCATCATTTCCTCTTTTTGAAACTGACATCCCACTGTGCAGGGCTGGGGATGTAGGCGGTAATAATTGCTAGATACTCGGGCTTTGGGGCACAAACGACATGGATGAAACGGTCCTCTACAGAATGCAGCATCAGGCAACTCTCCCCTCTGGGATCGTCCTCATACAATTCAATGATTTCGCCGTTGAAAATTGCCGCTTCTATTTCCGACGGTGTTATCATTCTATCAGGCCTGGACATCTGCTGTACCGCGTGAGGCAGGTAAAGCACTTTTTCCGTTGCCGAGGCGATAACTTTTTCTAGCATACCTATTTTACTCTGGTGAACGCACCATAATTATCCTCTTGGCCCTCCAAAAGTTCAATAGGCGAATACGGTACTGCCAGCCCCCCATTACCGAACCGCGTCCATAAGGAAGCGTTCACACACGAGTCAAGCTCAGCCGGACGCTTTCTCACAGGCGCGGTACGGATTCCAAGGTTAGCAGATAATGAACACCACTCCAAACACCCGACCGCTTCAAATCTACGTCGACGCCGATGCTTGTCCGGCGGCGATTAAGGAAATTCTGTATCGGACGGCCCGGCGGTTACAGGTCGAACTTGTTCTGGTGGCCAACCAGTCGATTCGGGTTCCCTCATCAAAGTTGATTCGCTTGATTACCGTCGCGGATGGGGCCGATGTGGCGGACAACAAAATTATCGAGCTGCTCGCGCCAGGCGATGTGGTCCTTACC
>JAJDEE010000136.1 GCA_029259975.1 Planctomycetota bacterium | reverse complement strand
GCGCAACGATTACGAGGTGCGACTAGGTACATTCGATAATGCCGTGCCGATCGGCGTCGATCACTTCCGTGATTTTCCGGCGGCTGTCGACGGGCTGGGCGGCGAGTTGCCCGATCAACCGATCGTGATGTTCTGCACCGGCGGCATTCGTTGCGAGAAGGCCGGCCCGTACATGCAGCGTGCCGGCTTTCGCGACGTCTATCAGCTCGAAGGGGGCATTCTCAAATATTTTGAAGACTGTGGTGGCGAGCATTACGACGGCGACTGTTTTGTGTTCGACAAACGCACAGCGCTCGACGCCAATCTGCAAGAGACCGCCACCACCCTTTGCTACGCCTGTCAAAACCCGCTGACTGCCGAAGAGCAGCAATCGCCGCACTACGTGCCGGGCGAATCTTGCCCGTATTGCTGGGAGAAGCGAGAGGCCGAAAAGTCTGCCGCTGGGGCGTAGATTGCGGCTGCTCAATCTTACGCGATCCGGTAGACTGTTGCGGAAAATCCCTTTCCTCTCCCGCACGGATCGTTCGCAATGAGCCAGACTGAACCAACGTCAAAGTATCTCACCACGCCTTCTGATACTGACAAGATGCCTAGCGGCATTCCCTATATTGTGGGTAACGAAGCTGCGGAACGGTTTAGCTATTACGGGATGAAGGCAATCCTCCCGATTTTCATGACCAAATTTTTGTTGGACTCAGCAGGCAATCCAGATTTTATGTCTGAAGAGCAAACCCGTGAAGTCATCGGCTGGTTTGGGTTTGCCGTCTACGCGACTCCTTTTATGGGAGCATTACTTTCCGATCGGTTTTTAGGTAAGTATCTCACGATCATGTTGCTTTCGATTGTGTATTGCTTAGGACACGCGATTCTGGCGTTCGTCGATGTTCCGCTTGGTGGCGTTGAGCCACGTTGGATTCTGTTTGCTGGCCTGGGGACGATTGCTCTTGGCGCTGGTGGCATTAAGCCATGTGTCACTTCGCATGTTGGTGATCAATTCGGTACTGGCAACAAACATTTGCTCCCAAAAATCTATAGTTGGTTCTACTTCGCGATCAATCTCGGCTCAACGGTCTCGTATTTTTTGACACCTCTCCTCTTGGAACATTGGGGACCTACCTGGGCCTTCGGAGTTCCAGGCATCTTGATGGGCCTTGCGACAATCGTGTTCTGGCTTGGCCGCTGGAAATTTGTGCACATCCCAGCTGGAGGCCCCGCTTTTGTTCGTGAAATGTTTGGGTCGGAGGGTATTCGCGCGATGTTGAATCTCACGCCACTTTTGCTCTTGGTAGCGATGTTCTGGTCACTCTTCGACCAATCAGCTTCCGCTTGGGTCTTACAAGCGGAAAAAATGAATCGCGTGTTGTTTGACTTTGATTTGTTTGGAGCGAATTTCCGTTGGGAACCACTTTCGGCTCAAATTGGCTTAGCTAACCCGCTACTTGTCCTATTTTTGATCCCAATTTTTTCGTACGTCATTTACCCTCGCATGGGGCGTCTTTTCGAAGTGACACCACTGAGAAAAATTGGTATTGGCATGTTCACGATCGTGCCCGCCTTTGCAATTTCTGCAATTGTTGAACAGATGATCAGCGATGGAGGAACTCCCTGGATCGGCTGGCAGCTTTTGGCCTACATCATCCTAACAACTTCAGAAGTCATGGTTTCGATCACCATGTTGGAATTCTTTTATACGCAATCGCCAAAAAGAATGAAGTCCTTGATCATGGCATTTTGCATGTTTTCGGTCTCGATTGGCAATCTCATTACTGCGTTAGTCAATCGATATATCCAAAACACCGATGGAACCAGCAAACTACCCGGAGCCAGCTACTATTGGTTCTTTACCATCGCAATGCTAGTAACGGCAATCGTCTATGTCATTTGGTCGCAGTTTTACCGAGGCCAAACCTACATTCAAGGCGACGACTAAATAGCCAGCTCTCGCTGAGCCTTAAGACTTCGCCCATAGTGCGTCGGCGAACCGGCGTCGCCCGCTTCGTCGCGTTCGAAGAGGTGTATCTCTTGCGGAGCAACATGTGCGACGATTGCTTGCTCTTCGGCGAGCGGGCCAGCGGGGACGCGGCAGACAATGCGTTTGCCGGTGCTGGTTTCGAGATACACGTCCATCGTGCTGCCAAGGGTCTCGATTACCTGTACTGTAGCGGCAATGCTGCTGCCTTCGCTGGCGGTTTCGCCGAGCTGAAAACCTTCGGGGCGAATGCCAGCGACAACGGGCCGTTTGGATTCACCGGCCAACCATTCCTCCGACTCTTGATCGAGTCGAAGCTTTGCCTCTTCGCTGATAAACCAGAGCTTGTCGTCGATTTGCTGTAAATGCCCGTCGAAAAAGTTCATTGGCGGCATGCCCAAGAAACTGGCGACGAAACGGTCGGCCGGTTTTTTGTAAATTTCTAGCGGCGCCTCACACTGTCGCTTCAGGCCGTCACACATCACGACGACCCGATCGCCGAGCGTCATCGCTTCTTCTTGATCGTGGGTGACGTAGATCGTGGTGGTGTTGAGCTGACGATGCAGGCGTTTGATTTCGGCGCGGGTTTCGACGCGTAGTTTGGCGTCGAGGTTGGACAGTGGTTCATCAAACAAAAACACAGCAGGCTTGCGAACGATCGCTCGCCCGAGCGCAACTCGCTGCCGCTGCCCGCCGGAGAGC
>JAJDEE010000135.1 GCA_029259975.1 Planctomycetota bacterium | reverse complement strand
TTCGTGACTTGCCCAAGTGCTCGAAGTATTTGCATGTACCGATCCAGACGGCCTCAAACCGGCTGCTACAGCGAATGAAACGGGGCTACACGGTCGAAGAATATCTGGTGATGATGGACCGTATCCGCGAGTGGCTGCCTGACGCGGCAGTGACGAGCGATTTTATCGTGGGCTTTTGCGGCGAGACCGAAGAAGATTTTCAGTTGACGTGCGATTTATTGCGCGAGCAGCGGTTCAAGAACAGTTTTATTTTTAAGTACAGCGAACGGCCAGGGACCAAAGGCGCAGAGCATTTTCCTGATGACGTGCCCGAAGAAGTCAAACGGCGCCGTAATAACGAGCTGTTGGCAATACAGAATACGATCAGCGAAGAAGACAATCAGCGTTTCCTTGGACAGCAAGTCGAAGTGCTGATCGAAGGACTCAGCAAGACGGGCCTCAAAACAGAAGCCGAAACCGCATCGCAGGGAGTCGAGACTACCCAGCAGGTACAGCTGACCGGACGGACGATGTGCGATCGGATCGTCGTCTTCGACGGCAACCGCCGCCAAATCGGACAAACGCTGCCCGTCAACATTTACGATGCCAGCATTCATACTTTGTTTGGTATGGTGGTCACGCAACACGTAGGTCCGGAGTTGATTCCGCTTAGTACTTAATGCAGCTCGATCATATCCACTCTCTGCTCGATTCTTTTGCGGAAGCTGAGCCTTGGCTGAAGTCGCTAGGGATGGTCCATCCTCGCACCGCCCATGCCAACTTGTTGCGGCTGGCGAAAGCGGGGCTGCCGCTTGATTTGTTAGGGACGATTTGCGAGCAATTCGCAGCGACGGCGCCGCAGCTTGCTGACCCCGACATGGCGCTCAATAATTTGGAGCGGTTTTTGCGCTCGTCGCGTAGCTTGTTGTCGACGGCGGCTTTGTTTGAGCGCGACGAGCAGTCGCTGCCGGATTTGTTGTTGATGTTTAGCAGTAGCCAGCACCTGAGCGATCAACTTTGCTCGGATGCAGAAAGCCATGACCTGCTGCGCATAACGGCAGGTCGCCCGATTGCGCGTGAGTTGTTGATCGAAGAACTGACCGAAAGTGTGCGGGCGGTGACCAATGAGCGCGATGTGCTGGCGATATTGCGCCGCTTCAAGCGTCGCGAGACCTTGCGAATCGCTTATGGCGATGTTGTCGGAGGGCTGCCTGTCGATCAGATAACGCGTCAGATATCTTATGTTGCCGATTCCGTTGTGGCGGGTGCGCTAGAGTTTGCCCAACGCACTGTTTGTGAGAAATACCATCAGCCCAGTGGTCAGGAATTCGTTCCGCCCAGCTTTGTTGTGCTAGCGATGGGCAAGCTTGGGGGCTTGGAACTCAATTACTCGAGCGATATCGATCTTGTTTTTTTGTTTCAACCGGCCGCTGCGTTGCATCCGCGTCGCGAGACCGCGCAGCAAGACTACGCTAATCGCGTGGCGCAGTCGTTGATCCAGTTGCTGACCGAAAGCACGGATCTCGGTTTTGCCTACCGCGTCGACATGCGGCTGCGTCCCGAGGGAAAACAAGGACCGATTTGCAGCGAATTCAATCGAGCTCTTGGCTACTACGACCGTCGAGGACGTACCTGGGAACGACAAGCTTATGTGAAAGCGCGTTCGATTGCCGGTGATATCGAATTGGGCAAAGACTACCTCGCTCGATTGGAGCCTTGGGTCTATCGTCGCTACCTTACGATGGCGGATATTACGGGCATCAAGTCGCTGAAGCGCCGGATTGAAGCAAACGCGTCGACGGATCAGTCGGCGGATCAGTCGACGGGGACCAATGTGAAGATGGGGCGTGGTGGCATTCGCGATATTGAGTTTGTCATCCAGTTTCTGCAACTGCTCAGTGGCGGCGCCGACCCCGGCGTGCGTACCGGCAATACGCTCGACGCGATCAGTTGCTTGGAACATTCGGGGGGATTGACGACGCAGGAAGGGTCGTTACTTGAGGAGAACTATCGCTTCCTCCGTAAGTTGGAGCATCGTTTGCAGATCATGTACGATCTTCAAACCCATCAGTTACCTGCGCAGGATACCGAGTTAGCCAAAGTTGCCCGACGAATGGGATATGTCGACTCGCGCGAGGCTTTGGCCGTCGATGCGTTTCAGACCGACTATCGCGAGCAGACCGAGATCAATCACCAGATTCTGAAGCACCTGTTGCACGACGCCTTTCCCGACGACGCCGAGACCGAACCCGAAGTCGACTTGGTCAACAATCCTGACCCCGAGCCAGAGACGATCGAGCAAGTCTTGGGACAGTATCCTTTCGTCGACGTGCCGTCTGCCTACGTAAATCTGATGTCGCTTGCAGAGGAGCGAATTCCGTTTCTGTCGACGCGGCGTTGCCGACTTTTCTTAGCATCGATTGCACCCCGTTTGCTGACAGCGATCGCTAAAACGCCCGACCCTGATGCTACGCTGGTGAAGCTGAGCCGTGTCAGCGATTCGCTCGGTGGTAAGGCGGCTTTGTGGGAGTTATTCAGCAGCAATCACCCGACGCTGAATCTTTACGTCACACTGTGTGCGGCTTGTCCTTACTTGTCGAGTATCTTGACGAGCAACCCCGGCATGATCGACGAGCTGCTCGACAGCTTACTGATGGGGCATTTGCCAGACATCCACGCGCTGCGGCAATTATTGGCCGAATTGACACACGGCGCTGAAGATCTCGAACCGATTTTGCATAGCTTTAAGGTTTCGCAACATCTGCGCATCGGAGTGCGAGATATCTTGGGCAAAGACGATGTTGAGGCGACCCATGCGGAGCTAGCGGACGTGGCAGAGGTGTGCCTCAAGAAGATTATTGCCACCGAGACCGATCGTTTGACCGAAAAGCTTGGCACGCCGCAGATTGGCGAACTTTCGGAGTCGGAAGAGAGCAATGCCTTCGCGCAACGGTGGCATCCCGGCGCTGAGCAAGTTGGGCAGCGGTGCGAGTTCATCGTCTTGGCGCTCGGTAAGCTGGGCGGGCGTGAGCCGAATTATCATAGCGACCTGGATCTGATTTTTCTGTACGAAGCCGACGGAACGACCGTTGGCGATCACAATGGCCAGCTGAAATCAACAACCAACAAGCATTTTTTCAGCGAGTTGGGACAGCGCATCATCAAACAGGCCAACGCGTTTGGTCCCTACGGGCGGCTCTACGAAGTTGATGCACGGCTGCGACCTACTGGGCGGAGCGGGGCGCTGGCGGTTTCGCTCGACGAATTTGTTCGCTACTTCCAGCAGGGAGACGGACAGCTTTGGGAGCGTCAGTCGCTTTGCAAAGCTCGTGTGATTACCGGCTCTACTGCGGCGATCGAGCGAACCGAAGCGGCTATTTCAGCTGCGATCTATTGCCAGCCGTGGCAGCCAATTTTTGCAACCGAGATCCGCGACATGCGATTCAAACTGCAAGAGTCGGCCTCCGAGCGCAACCTCAAACGAAGCGTCGGCGGCACGATGGACACCGAGTTTGTTGTGCAGATGCTCCAGCTAAAGCATGGGCAGGAAAACCCAGCCGTGCGAGTGACAGGCACCTTGGCTGCCTTGGTCGTACTACGCGACCAAGGAATTCTGCCATCGGAAGATGCGGGATTTTTATTGGAATCGTATCGCTTTCAACGCAGTATCGAAGCTCGCATCCGGCTGATGGATGCGGCAGGTCGGCACGAATTTCCTACCGACTCGCTCGAACTGGCGAAGCTGGCATTTTTGTTAGGCCACTCCGACGCCGAAAAACTCTCGGCGGAAGTGGTCGAAATGTTTGGTCAGGTACGCCGCGTTTTTCTGCGAGTGTTTGAAATGGCTGAGGGCTAACGTTGCTCACGAGCCAAGGCACCGCTATTAAGGCGAGCGGCAGATAGGTTTTTAACCCGTAGGATAGGCTTCCAGCCTGTCGGTCAAAGCACCACGGACAGGCTGGAAGCCTATCCTACGTCACGTGTGGAAGCACCCGATCGCCTCCTTCGGTCGATTTGATGGCCGCCACGTACGCGGCTTCCATTTCTTTCGTGTTCAAGACGCACATACCGAGGTCGCGCAACCGGCCATCGTAAAGGCCGTAGATCCACCCGTGGACGGCAAGGTCTTGTCCTCGTTGCCACGCGTCACGGACGATGGTAGTGCGACAGACGTTGGCGACCTGGGTGATGACGTTTAGCTCGCAGAGCCGATCGCAACGTGCTTGCGGGTCGACGATCGCTTCGAGGCGGTCGAGATGTTGATAGCGAATGTCGTGGATGTGGTTGAGCCAATTGTCGATCAAGCCGAGTTCGCGATTGTTCATTACTGCCGCGACGCCGCCGCAGTTGTAGTGCCCGCAGACAATAATGTGTTTCACTTTAAGAACCTCGACCGCAAACTGTACGACTGCCATGCAATTGAGATCGGAATGAACCACGATGTTGGCCACATTGCGATGGACAAACAATTCGCCCGGATCGACGCCAACAATCTGATTCGCCGGCACGCGACTATCAGCGCAACCAATCCACAAATAGTCGGGCGCCTGCTGATCGGCCAAACGAGAAAAGAATCCGGGATCGGTTTCGGAAACCTGTTGGGACCACTTGGCGTTGCTTTCGAGCAGGTGGGCAAGTTTGTGCATATTTCGTTCTTTCTCGGTGACCACAAGCTAGCGGTCAATCTAGTGGAAGGGCCGGTCAAAGTATAAATGTTAGCTTTCGCAGGCAAATTGCAAGTCAAGGGGATTACGTGATCGTGACGGAAATAGATAATAAAACCACGACGACACGACGTGCACGACGCAAAAAAATCGTTGTGTCCGTCGTGTCGTCGTGGTTCCTTTATCTTTTTGATCGCTAGAAAAGCAGTCAGAAAGGGCTTTGCAGTCGTTCTGTTCGCTCCTAGCAGAGCAGTAGCCAACGCGTCGCAAATCAGGTATGCTGGCAACCTAGCTAATTTTACCCCTCTGTAGATTCCCAGACTAGATGAACTGGTAATGGCGAAAAAGACCGCAAAAAAGAAAGCTCCGGCCAAAAAGGCCCCGGCCAAAAAGAAGGCTGCTACCAAAAAGGCTCCGGCGAAGAAAAAAGCCCCGGCCAAAAAGAAGGCTGCCGCCGCCGACAAAGAAGATGCGGCCAAGAAAAAGGCGAAGAAAAAGCCTGCCAAGAGAAAGGCTCGCAGCCGAACCGCCAAGGTGATCCGGCTCAAGGCCTTCTGGGGCGTCTTTAGCCAATCGCTCAAGCGGGTGGCCCTGTTTGAATTCAACGAACGTAAGCTAGCCGACAAAAAAGCCACCGACCTGAGCAAAGGCGGCAAGTCGCCTCACTTCGTGCAGCCCGTCAAAGAAGTGATCGAAGAGTAAGACGAGCGGCGATAAGTAGCCACTCGTAGGATAGGCTTCTAGCCTGTCAGTCGTAGACATCACTGACAGGGGCATCACTGACAGGGACATCACCGACAGGCTGGAAGCCTATCCTACGCAGGCGGGTCCGGTTGCTCGTACGACTACGCGATTGGCGTGCGCGTCGACAACCTCCAACGGAGTGCCGCGATCAATCGGCTCGGACTCTGCGATCACATCGATCAGTTGATGATCAACCTCTGCTTTGCCAGCAGGTCGCAGATGGGTGGTGGCGACTCCTACTCGACCGATCAAATGCGAATAATCGACCACCGATTCGCGATCGTAGAGGAGGATGCGCTCTTCTGGCCCTGGAGGAGCGAGGACCACGTTGCGAAACAGGGGTGCCTGCGGTAAATAGCGGCGGCTAACAAGCATGATCGCAACCATTCCCGCACCCGCTATGGCAACTTTGCCAACGGCGTTTGTGAGGTCTTCCATGTCTTGTTCGCTGCGCGGTCTGATGAACGTGAGGCTTGCCAAAACCAGCGAGGCAATCACCATTGCCCCACCGCCGAGGCCAAAAATGCCAAAACCAGGCAGCACAAAGATCTCCATCAACAAAAAACAGACGCCCGTTACAAACAGCAATACTTCCAGCCAGCCAGCCGTACCGTGGAGGTACTGACTCCAGAAGAACAGCAAAATCGCGACCGACCCGACGAACGCGCCCACACCTACGCCCGGTGTGCGTAGCTCGATGTAGATGCCTGCAAAACCGGCCATTAGCAAGATCACCGAAAACTCGGGCGAAGCCAGCGCCTCGATCAGTTCCAAGGCCCAATTCGGTTTCGCCACGGGCGGGTCTTCGGATAAACCATAAAGTTGTTTGAGTTCGTCATAGCTTTCGACCGTTTGCCTAGCCAAACCGATCTGTGTTGCCCGCTTGCCATCAATTACCTGCGGCTCACCGGCTGCGGCTAGTGGCTCGCCTTTCTGCCAGACGACGGGGTTGTTGCCGACGGGGTTGACGACGGCCGGGTCGCTCAGCTCAGCAGCTTCTTCGCTGCTCATCAGGCGAGTTTCGCCGGTGGCCTTGTTTCGATACAAAAACAACTGGACTTCGGAGTCTACCATGGCCGTCAGCAGCGACCAGCTTTGCTCGGCGCGCGGGGCGAGCGACTGGCGTATCGAAGTCTTTGCTGCTTCCAACTCTGCCTTTTTGTCGAGTCGATTTCTTTCGAGGGCTTTCCGATCGACGATGGCTGCATCCTCGGCGGGCGCTGCCGTGGGAGCGCCAGTGACGCCAAGGCGGGCGTTGGGGTGCATGATTAGCTGGTCGCACGCTAGCGCAGCCAGGGCGGCGCCGCCTTGGGCTTCGGAGGCAACATAGGCGACCGTCCGCACCGAGTTGGCGTCAAGTTTGGCCAGGGTCGAAGCGATCTGGACACTGGCTGCCAAATCGCCGCCGGCGCTGTCGATTCTGAGACCGATCCAGTTGTAGTTTTGGTCCAAGGCGGTTGTCAGCATGGTCTCCAGCTGGTTTGCCACGCGCGGTGTGATCGGCCCTTGCAGGTCGATGATCGTCGGCAGCCACTCGCCCGCGAGCGTGTCTTCTTCATGGATCGACGCAACAGGCACAATCAGTGCTTGGGCCAACCCCTCGCGGTTCGTGGCCAAGAATTTGACGAAGCCAAACTGCCGTCCTTCTCGTCCGTCGTAAGAGGCGAGCGACCCTGCGGGCACGAGCACCTGTTCGTCGAGAACTTCGCGTTGTTGATCGGATTTCTCAAATTCGCTGCGCAGCACAAACTCGATGCCCAGCTCTGTCTCGATTTGTAAGACTTCTGCTGTGGCGTCGATCATGCCCAGCGCCAACGCGACAGGCATGGTCCGGCGCGCCTCCGCAATTTCGCGATAGGCTCCGATGACTGTCTGGCCGATGGTCCCCTCGCGCGGTTCATCCACCCCCGCTTCGCCCAGTGTAGCCGTAGGAGCCATAACGATTTCTTCGCACGCCAGGGCCAGCAGCGTGCCGTGCCCGCGAATCGAACGTGGCACAAACGCGATCGTCTTGACGCCCGCCATCTCGCGACTACACAAAAAACGAGCCAGCGCTAGCACACGCTCAAATTGGCTGCCCGCGCCTCCGGCATTGCTGTCGTCAGTACCATTCTGATGCGGATCGAGCTGCAAGACGAGCAAGGGTCGACGAGCCACTTTCGTCCGCTGAACCGTTTCCAAAAGCCGATCGCGCACGCGGCTAATCGTCGCCTCAAGCACTTGATCGGCGTTGCCCGTCAGCGGCAAATGGACCCGCACCAGTGCCACGCCCACTCGGTCCGAGTCAGCAGCCTCAGCACCCGCAGGGGCTTCCGGCTGGGCAGCCGCCTGCACAAAGCTCGTGGCCAAAGCACCAGCAAGTAGTAGCAATCGGGCTAAACGCGTCCCAGAAAGTGGCATATTCAGCTCTGTCAGAGGAATTAAAGTGGGAACCCCGCAATTATACGTCGTCGCAGACCGCAGGAAAAGCGATCGTTTTGGCCGTAGTGGGTGGTTGCCAAGTCGCCAAGAGAAAGGGGATTAGGCGAGCGGCAGTACCCGTAGGATAGGCTTCCAGCCTGTCGGTCAAAGCGCCACGGACAGGCTGGAAGCCTATCCTACGGTAAATGCTCATTTGCCGTTCGCCTTAAACCACGGGGCACGGAGAACACGGAGAACCCCCTTTTTTGGTCCTCCGTGCTCTCCGTGCCTCCCTGGTTCATCCTTTCTATTTGGTTCATTGACTTTGCAGCTATTCGCTGAAAATTGCAAAGTCTGGCTTTTTTTGCAGATTTCGACGATAATGAGGTGTCCAGGAATATGGGGTTAAACAGAGGCAAAACAGAGGAGAGCAATACGATGTACGCACCCATTTATTCGAAATCTCGCCCTACGAAGACGCGCCACGGTTTTACGCTTGTGGAGCTGCTGGTGGTGATCGCAATCATCGGCACGCTCGTCGGATTGCTGCTGCCTGCGGTCCAAGCGGCGCGCGAGCGTGCCCGGCAGATGACCTGTGCGAACAATCTTGGCCAACTCGCCAAAGCGACCATCAGCTATGGCACTAACGGCAAGGGTGTCTTTCCGGGATGGATTCAGCAGCAGAAATTAGCTAACAGCTCTATTATCGATCCGTTTCTTGGGATTGATGGCACATTACCGATCAGTTGGGCCGCAAAATTATTGCCGGAGCTTGATCAAGCAGCCATTTGGGAGCAAATGCTAACAAACAATAACGGCAATGGTTTTGACGGGGGCAAAGGTGATCTAAAGATCGATTATGACGCGCCACCGCTGCTGGAGGTTTTCATCTGCCCCAGCGATGTGAAGCCGGCGGCAGGTGCTGGATACCTGACTTACGTAGCCAACACCGGAGTCTCTGACGTTCGATGGCTGGGTTTCGATATAAAGACTAGCGACAGTAGATTTAACGGGGTTTTTCATAACCTCATTTCCTCTGGAACTTTAGCTCATGGAGGCGTTGCTACGCGGTTTGGTTCTGACATCAAAGATGGATCCAACACCACTTTGTTGCTTTCAGAGAATGTCCACAAAGACGACAACCAGAGGCACTCTTGGCTATCGAGCGGTTACCTGAATGTTGGCGGACTCAGCACCGAGCAAGCGTTCGGCATGATTTGGGTTTACAAAAACCTTGCCACCTTTAATAATCCAAGTGACCTCAGTAATAATCCCGTTATTTTTTACCAATTTAGTCGGACGAAAGACTTTAATGGGGATGACTACACAGGTGACTATATCCTAGAGAACAACGGCATACCCTTCACGCGCCCTGCCAGCAGTCATCCTGAGCTGTTTATCACCGCGTTTGTCGAAGGCAATACCAAGTCGATCAACGAGACGATTGAATACCGCGTTTATCAGCAATTGATGACCCCGAACGGCAACAAGGCTGTTTATCCTGGACTGGTTGACGCCGATAATGTGACCATGCGTAACGCCTTCAATGCCAAGCCGCTGTCGAGTGCTGATTACTAAGAGTCGCTCGCAAAACAAATGATGCTTTTAGCGGTAGGGCGCACGCCCACCGGTT
>JAJDEE010000134.1 GCA_029259975.1 Planctomycetota bacterium | reverse complement strand
GCCAGCCGTAGATCGATTGATCGTCGTCGCCAACGACGCAAAGATTGCGGTGCCCCATTGTCAGTCCTTTGACGATTTGATACTGACTCTGATTGGTATCTTGGTATTCGTCAATCAGAACATGATCAAACAACCCGGCTTCTTGTCGGCGAAGCGTAGGGAACTTTTTAAAGAGCTGCTGTGTCAGCAGCAACAAGTCGTCGAAGTCGACGATGCCTTTGGTCTTGAGGTTGCCTTGATACCGACGATAAGCAGCTGCAGCTAGGTGCTCCTTATCCGTTTCAGCGATCGACGCAGCGCGCCTGGGTTCGACCGACCGCGTCTTCCACTGTCCAATAATCGCAAGCAAATCGCCCGGCTTGAGCGATTCGTTTGGGCAGCGGATCTCACGTAAAGCTGCTCGGGCCTCGGCCTCCTGGTCGCCTCGGTCGCAGATGGCAAATTTTTGTGGATAGCCCAGTTCGCCGATGTGCCGCCGCAAAATTCGGACGCAAAGCGAATGAAACGTTGATATCAGCGGTCGCGGCTGAGCCTTTTTCTTACCACGTCCTTTGGGTAAGAGTTTCGCAGCGCGCTCGAGCATCTCGCCTGATGCTTTACGGGTAAAGGTCACCGCCAAAATTCGCTCTGGCCGAGTGCCACAGCGGATCAATTCGGCAATTCGATGCGTCACGACCCGAGTTTTTCCCGTCCCAGCACCAGCTAAAACTAGCAATGGGCCACTGAGCGTTCTGACAGCATCGCGTTGGGCGGGATTTAGCTTATCGGACATATGTTTTGGCTGTGTTTTGTTCCGTAATCTCTGCCAACGATCGTAACCTGTCTCGAGCCAATACAACAGGACTTGACATTTTGAGAAAGCGGCTCGCAGTGTGAGCAGATCCTGGGTAGGCTGATTTGGGGACCGCGCCGAGTCAAACTTGTTTGGTACGAGTTGCGTCACCGGCGATGGCAATCGGCTCCTCTTCGACGGCACCTACAGCTACGATTGCGACGACGAAAGGAAACATGAACCGACACATAGAGAGTGCACAAGTGCTTCCGCGAGCTAGACTTCTGTTAGCTGTGCATGCGGGCGAGAGATTCACCTTCGGCGATGATTGCTGCCTCGGCCTCGTACAGTTCTTCGAGGCGAAGTTCGACGACTGCCTCGGGGGCGAAATGCTTGGCTAGCCGTGTGTAGGTGGTATGGTGGCGGGCCTCCGACTCGAACAGGCTGCGGTAAAACTCAGCCAACTCGGGATCGTCGACGTGATCGGCCAAGGCGGAAAAACGCTCGCAGCTGCGAGCTTCGATCAGACCAGCCACTAACAAACGATCGACAGCACGGTCGGGTTCCTGCTTACGCACCAATGCGTGCAGGCGGTTGCCATATTGGCTGGGACGCAGACGACAGAACTTGATGCCTCGCTTTTCCAGTAGGTCGAGAACCATGTGAAAATGTTCTAGCTCTTCGTTGACGATTTCGGTCATTTCCTGACAAAGCTCACGGTCTTCGACGTAATGGAAAATCAAATTCAGTGCGGTACCCGCCGCTTTTTTCTCGCAGTGAGCATGGTCGATTAGGATTTCATCCAAGTGTGCGTCGACTTGTGCGAACCAACGCGCGTCGGTGGGAGCTTTGAGGTGGAGCATTTGAATTGTGGTTGCTAGTGAGTAGGTGGTGGGCGGTTTCAAACTTTCCTTCGCGTCTTTGAGTCTTTGCGTGAGACTTTATTCATTCGTAGGTTGCGGTCGTGTTTCCAGACTAAAAGTTTTGCAAACAGGGACGGCAGCCAACGTTTGAGCCGCCAGACCCAGCGGGCCTTGCGGCCGAGGACGACGTACAGCTTACGATGTTCGATGGCTGCAAGCGATTGGTCAACAACTTTTTCGGCAGAGATTTCTGCCTTCGCCACATATCGCTGAGCATCTTGCCGTTGATCGTCGGTCGCGAAGCGACCACGCGCGACAAGCTGCGAGTCAAAAAAACCGGGAGCGACGACTGTCACACCGATACCCAGCGGTCGCAGTTCGCCGTAGAGCGTCTCGCTTAACGCCACAACAGCAGCCTTCGAGACATTGTAGGCCGACATCGTCGGTGGTGCGATCAGTCCAAAGATCGAGGCGATGTTTACAACGTGCCCGCCAGGGGCGGTTTCTTTCAACCATGGCACCATCGTTTGGCAACCGTTGAGAACGCCATGGAAATTAACGTCCAATACTGCTCTAAAATGTTCCAGCGGTGCCTCGCCGATTTCGCCCGCTGCGCAGACGCCGGCATTGTTGACCAGCAAGTTGAGCTGGGGCCACTCGTGTCGGAGTCGATCCAGCAAATTTTGCCAGCCAGCGATATCTGTGACATCAAGCTGTAAGGCTTCGCCGCTGTCGCCGGCGGCTATCAACACAGCCAGGGTTTTTTCGGCGGCTACAAAATCAACGTCGGTCACGCCGACGTGCCAACCGTCGCGAGACAATCGCAAGCAAAACGCCCGACCCAGCCCGCTGCCAGCACCGGTCACAATCGCGTATCGTCGGTTTGTCGAATTCTGCAATTTGGTTGTCTTCGTAGTAACTGTCGGGGCTGGCATTGCATCTATGATAGCAGTCCTAGCACACTTGCAAGCACATTTTCTTGCGCGGGCGTAATCGATCCAACAGACAGCTCGGCATCTGACTGGCTATGATTCGGTCAAACAAGTACGAACATTGTTCTGCCGCTTTCGTTCCGACGTAACTCACGGGCAGAAATGAGACCCCCTCGAAAGACTTTTGGAGTAAACAGATGCGATATCTATTGTTGGTTACGATGTTCACGGCATTTCTAGCCCTGAGTCCCCAGCGTTTGTGGGCTGGATCGAAAGCCACGGTTGGCGCCAACGTGCCCGCTGCGCAGCGAGTTTCGATCGACCGTATCAATCATGCCGGCTGGGACGCCTTGCTACGCAAGTACTGCGATCAACGTGGTTTCGTCAATTACCGAGCTTGGCACATTTCGCGGGCAGACCTGCAGCAGCTCGACCAGTACCTTGCTCACCTTTCTCAAGCCAACCCGTCTCTGCCCGCCTCGCAAGCAAGCAAGTTTGCGTATTGGATCAATGCCTACAATGCGGTGACGATGAAAGGGATCCTCCGCGAATACCCGACCAGCAGCATCAAGGACCATCAGTCGATAGCGTTTGGCTACAAGATTTGGGACGATCTGCTCTTGAACGTAGGTGGACGAAGTTATTCGCTCAACAATATGGAGCATAAGGTCCTGCGCAAGATGGGCGACCCTCGTGTCCATTTTGCGATCGTCTGTGCCTCGGTTGGTTGTCCGCCGCTGTTGAATCAGGCTTACACCGCTGAGAACCTTGACGCACAACTGACGTACAACACCAAGCGTTTCTTCGCCGACCCCACTAAATTTTCTGCAACGCAGCAAGGAGAACTCAAGATTTCGAAGATTTTGAACTGGTTCGCAGAGGATTTTGGCCCAAATCAGGCTGCCCAGCTGCGTACGATTGCGCCTTATTTGCCGACGCAAGCGGCTCAAACGCTTGCTAGCAGCGGTCGAGCTAGGGTCAGCTGGTTGGGCTACGATTGGGGCTTGAACGATCAAGCAACCCAAGCGGGGAGCGCCCATCGTTAGTGAGCCGCTTCACATAGACGCCGATCATGGATGGTCGAAGAAGAATCCTGTGGGTTTGTGAACCCCTGGTGTTTTCATTGGAAAAGGAAGTCTCGTCATGGTGCAAAAATCATTTTTCGTCTTCGTCGCCCTGATGGGCTTGGTCAGCGCAGGTTGCCGCACACCCTACGGCGGCGGTTGCCCCGGTGGGTGCTGTGGCGGCTCGTGTGAGGCTGGTGTCCCCGCAGGTGGCGCTTATGCTCCTGCTACACAGACTTACGCTGCCGGAGACCAACAACAGGCAATGCCCTCGGCCTTTCAGGGCGGTGGCAGCGGTTCGCGATCCACGGGGGGTGGTAGCGGATCGAGGTAGTGCAAGACGTGCTAGAAAGTTGAGTTTGCCTGACGGCTGATGGCCCGTTAGGCTGGCGGCATGGATTTCGAACGTGTAACTGTGATTGTCCCCGCTTTCAACGAGCAAGAAGCGTTGCCGCGTGTGCTGCGTGATTTGCCGCCCGTTGGACGCGTGATTGTCGCCAACAATGCCTCCACAGACCGAACTGCTGAGGTCGCAGCCGAAGCTGGCGCGCTGGTCGTCGACGAATCGCGTCGCGGCTACGGATCTGCCTGCCTAGCGGGCGTGGGAGAACTCCGACGGCTGGTCGAGGAGGGGGCGCCGGCACCCGAGATTGTTGTTTTTCTTGATGCCGACTACAGCGACCACCCCGACCAATTGCCTGAGTTGGTCGCGCCCATTTTTGAGGATCGGGCCGACTTGGTGCTGGGTTCGCGCATCCTGGGCGAACGCGAAGCGGGTGCGATGCCGGCGCAGAGCATCTACGGCAACAAGCTCGCCTGCGGGCTGATGCAGCTGCTGTTTGGTGCGAATTATAGCGACCTGGGGCCGTTTCGTGCGATAGCCTATCCGCAATTGTTGTCGCTAGAAATGTCGGACACCAATTTCGGCTGGACCGTTGAAATGCAAATCAAAGCCGCCAAAACCAATTTACGCACTCTGGAAATTCCTGTTCGTTATCGCCGGCGAATTGGTGTCAGCAAAATTAGCGGCACGATCCGCGGAACCTTTTCGGCAGGATGGAAGATTCTCTACACCATCGCCAAGTACGGATTCTGGTGTCGAGACGTGACCAACGGCGTGCAGGAGCGGCACGATGGCGGGTGATACTGACGCCGAGCAAAAAACGTATCGGCGATCTCTTGGGCTGATCGGATTAGGAGCATTTAGCGCACTTGGCTATTCCGCCTTGCTGTGGCTGAGCTGGCAATTTGCCGACAAAGTGCCTCATGACGAGAGGCCGACCGTCTGGATGCTGGCGCTCTTTGGCAGCCTGTTTGCCGCCTATTGGTGTGCCTTGTGGCTGGCGGTCCGTTTGCCCCCTACGCGATGGTTCATCGGCGGCATTTTTGCCGCCGCCTGTCTGTTTCGCGGTATCTTGTTGCCATCGACGCCGATGCACGAGATCGACATCTATCGGTATATCTGGGACGGCGCGGTGCTAGCCGACGGCGTCAGTCCCTATCGTTATTCACCTCAGCTGGTGCAGAACGCGGTCAACGCTGGTGGTTCAGCCGACGTGACGCTCCAACACCTTGTTGAGTTGCAGGCGCGCAGCGAATCGCTGGGCTACAGCCTAAATCAGATTCATTACGGCCAATATCCGTCACCGTACCCCATGGTAAGCCAAGCAGTTTTCGCGCTGTCGGCAGGACTAACCCCCGACTCTGCATCACGGCAGACCCGGCTGGTCATCATGAAAGGACTGCTCGTGTCGATGGACCTGGCCACGCTGGCGGTCGTGATACTGCTACTCCACAGCGTTGGCATGCATCCTGGTTGGAGCTTGGCCTATGGTTGGTGCCCATTAATGATGAAAGAAATTGCTAACGGCGGGCACCTCGATTCGATCGCGATATTTTTGACGACGCTGGCGGTTTGGATGTTGGTGAAAGCTTGGCAGGCCACTTCGCTTCGTCGTGTTTGGGTGGCGGCTACGGGGTTAGCGTTGGCGTTGGCGATTGGAGCGAAGCTGTATCCGGTGGTGCTGATGCCACTATTCACCGCTGTTTGGCTACGCCGTCAGGGTTGGATGTCGGCGGCGGTTGGAGTCGCGACGACTGTGTTGATCTCGACGGTGTTGCTTTATCCGCTGTTAGGGCCGACTCAACATTCGCCGCCTGTCATGCAGACAGATCTGACTGTCACACAGCCCGACGAGACAGGCCAACTCAATGCGCTGGACCAATTACAGCCACCAGGTTCTCAGTTGCAAAATGTCGAAGCTGACGAAGGGATTCAAGCTTTTTTCAAACACTGGGAAATGAACGATCTTGTGTTTATGTTCGTCCTCGAAAACCTGCGTCAACAAGGCGAAATAGCGCCTGAGCGACGACCGTGGTTCGTCTTCACCTCGGACGAATGGTCTCGGGCGGTTGTGACTCGTTGGGCAGCATTCAAGCAAAAGCGAGGTGGAACAGACCAAGCAGAGCAACTTGCGCAGTCGCTAACTCCGGCCGCGCTAAAAGCGGCTTCGTTTTCGCTGGCGCGATTGTTGACCGGCGGCGTGTTTGCGCTGATCGCTTGTCTGTTGGCTTGGTTCGCTGCCGGCAAGAATGAACCAAAAGCATGGTGTCGCGCGGCAATGTTGACTCTCGCTTGGTTTTGGCTAACGTGCCCGACACAAAACCCATGGTACTGGTGTTGGGCTTTGCCATTTTTGCCTTTTGCCCGTTATCGCACCTGGCACATGGTTGCTGCCATAACGATGCTGTATTACCTGCGATTCTGGTTCACGGCGCACTACCCCGATCCACCAACCTTGGGCACGCCCTACGATGGGACATATTTTTTCTACTTCGTCGTCGCTTGGGTCGAGTTTCTGCCGGTCCTACTAGCGCTCTTGGTCGAATCGATTTGGGCGAGGAAAAAAACAACAATTGATAAAATGTCATAAGTGTGGTGCAGTTCACAGAAGACGTCTGCGGCGATGCCTATCATGGACTTGTAACAAAGAAAAGTGTCCTCTAGGTGTTGTGGTTGGCGGCGACCCCCAAACCCCAACCCGGTTGCATGGTCCGCATAGCCATGTAACTGTGTCGCCAGCCACACACCTGGTTTTTACAATTAGCCCCCCCACTCTGGGAGGGCCGTTTGGCAAATCTGCCCAGCCCAGCGGAGAGTTCTCCTCCTGCTGCTAGCATTATCCGCGTCGGCGCTGCTGGCATTATCCGCCGTCGGCGCTGCTGGCTAACATTGCTACACTCCCGCCACGCTCATTTGACTCCTCCTTGGCTGGGACTCTACTCTGGCTCACCCCACCGCTATCCGCGATTATGGAATCCCTCTTCCGACGAAGTGTGTACTGGCTCATGCTCCTGTGGAGCTTTTCGCTTGCCACTAGTTCCTTTGCGCAAAGTGAAACGCGGCAAGGTTCGACAAGCAAAGCCGGTCCTACAGCCACAGCTAACCAATCGTCCCAATCATTTGTGGCAGAGCCTAAGCCGCAAAACGCGAATCCTTTCCAGCCTGTCACAAACCGTGACGTCCGTCTGCCAGTCGTGCTTGATGGTTTTTGCCTCGTCACCTTGCGCGAGCTGCAGAAATGGCAACTTGGCTCAGATTCGAATCAAGTGGTATTCGACGGCCAGCTCTACTGGTTTGCTAGCCAGCACGAACGAGCCATGTTTACCGCCAATCCACGGCGTTACGCGCCTGCGTTGGCTGGCAAGTGTGTCGTGACTTTTGCCGATAGTGGCGTTCGTGTACGTGGAGATCCACAGTATGGAAGTCTCCACAATCAGCGTCTCTTCTTTTTCAAGGGACTTGCAGAGCAAAAGCTATTTCAAGCCGATCCCGAGCACTATGCCAATATCGATTTGGCCAACGCCGGACGCTGCCTAGTCAGCCAAGTCGACGAAGGACGACAATTGCCTGGAATGTCCGAAACGACGGTAATCGTCGATGGGTTGCGATATCAGTTTGCTGGTACCTACCAACAACAGAGCTTTCTCCGCAATATGGCTCGTTACGGAATCACAAGGCCGAGTACTGGCGAGCTTTCCGACAGACGACATAGCATCCCCCCACAGCCGCTTGTTCCAAGAGGTTCCTCCAATCGTGGACCGTCGGAAAAAAGCAAACTGCCGGTAGAAAATCAGATCACAGATGTTACTAACATAGCAATGCGAGGGTATTGTCCCGTTACCATTCACAAGGAGGGCACTTGGGTGCTGGGCGATGCTCGATATCGAGTGCTATTCGATGGCCTGACCTACATGGCGGCCAGCGAGGAAGCGCAGAGTCTTTTTAAGGAGAATCCTAATGCCTATCTACCAGCCTTGGGGGGCCACTGCGCAGTTAATGAGATCGACAATAATCAACGTGTTCCAGGCAGCATTTATCATGCAGCTTGGCACGAGTCAGAGGGCCGGCTATTTCTTTTCGAGGGAGCCGAGCAAAAAAAAATGTTTAATGCAAATCCCGAGAAATACCTAAAAGCAGACTTGGTCGAAAAGGGGAATTGCATCGTCACTTTGGTTGACGAAGGCCGTATGGATGCCGGTTTGCCTGAACTGCTAATCTGGCATCAGCACAAGCGCTACTACTTTGCCTCAAAAGATCAACAAGCCAAGTTCCTCGAGAACGTTCAACGTTACCAAGATCGGTAACAGGTCATCTGAAGCAGAAACCACAATAAATTTGGCAGCGACTACGCTCGGTCAATACAAAAGAGGCTCGATCAATACAAAAGAGATTGCTGGCCCATTGCGAATATTGGACGCATCGCGACGCCAAACACTATCCCATTCGTAGCCATTGCGGCTGCGGTGCTATTCTCGGGAAGGTCTGGGTACATCTGGATAAACTTTTTGTGGCAGAACGAGCATTCTTCCAGGTGCGTTTCCATGCTCTTAACAAAAGCTGCATCTTGCAGGACAACTTCGCCAACGGCATGTGGGTAATACTCGGCAAGATGGCCCTGGCAAAATGCGCAGTTGATGCCGCCAAATTGAGCGCCACGCGAACCGAAGATGCTACCAATGCTCAAGACGACGCAAGTAAAAACTGCGGTGCTGAGGAGCGCGGTACGGAAAACCTGTTTTCGGCTAGCACTACGTTGCGTAGCGTCCAGACGGCTAACCATTTGTGTCAGCACGCCGGAAGGGCAAACGTCCCACTGGTCGGACTGAGGTGTATCGAGTTGTCGGTCTTTGCTGGTCATAATATTCAGGCTCCTTTTCTGGGAGCATAACAGACTGGGAACACAACCACCCCCACTGCATCGCCACAATTTAATCTTCGTCTATTTATCAGGCCTTGTCTGTGAACTGGTTCACAATACCTTTCGC
>JAJDEE010000133.1 GCA_029259975.1 Planctomycetota bacterium | reverse complement strand
TGACTGACTTGATACTTATTGTAACGTTTGTCGGCATCGCGTAGCTGGGTGCGTGTCCACTGCGCGTCGGCCAACTGGGTTTCGATCGTCAGCACGGCCTCTGCTGCCTCGTCACCCTCGGGCAAATGGCTCAATTCAAATAGCGTCGTTACGTATTTTTTCAGAGCATCGCGTCCCGAAAGATATTTTTCGTCGTCTTTCAGGTAGTAGTCGCGATCGGGCAGCGACGTGCCGCTTTGAATGACTGCCGCCAGATATCGGGTCGAATCTTTATCGTCTTGATCGATATAAAAACCGATCGGCCCACCGACGTCGAGCGTCTGCAAGTAGCCCATATACTCGACGATTGCGTCCTTGGTCGAGAGCTGATCGATTCTGGCTAGCTCTTCTTGCAAAGGTTGGACACCTCGTTGGTCGATCGTCGCCTCGTCCATGTAGCTCAAGAAAAAGTCGCCGATCTTTTGCATCTCGCTGCCGACAGCATAATCGCCATCGACCGCTTCTGAGATGATCTCGCGGATGTTCGCCTCGGCTTCGTCCGCCAAAATCTCGAACGATCCGTAGCTCGTTTTGTCAGCAGGGATCGGCGTATGCTTGAGCCATTCGCCGTTGAGATGCATGAACAAGTCGTCCTGCGGTCGGACAGAATCGTCTATGCCACGCTTGTCGACGCCTGAGCGCAAAGGCTTTACGCCCGATTGCGGCGGCTTGTCAGCCGAAGAACAACCGACTAATGCTAAACACATCGCACCCCAAATCCAAAATTTCATCCGAAGCTCCTGATGACTCACATGGTTGCTTGAAACCGTTGCCTAATATGCCAAGCCGGCGATTTTATCCGAATCGTGTCATCGCGGCGAGACGAGATGTTGCTAAGATTGACCTATGGATCGCGACGAACTGACCTTGAAATTGAAGGGCCGAGCACAGCAGCTAGGCTTTTGCCTGTGCGGTGTTTGCCCAGCGGTGGCGCCTGCGGGCAGGGATAAATTCGAGCAATGGCTGGCATCGGGTTACGCTGGTCAGATGCACTATCTTGGCGACCGTCGTGAGGCGTACGAGCATCCGAGGCATGTGCTGGAAGGCGTGCGGAGTGTGGTGATGCTGGCGATGCCTTATGCTTCGGTGGAGGCTGGCGAAACCGCGCGCGGTGAGGGACGTGTTTCTCGCTATGCTTGGGGTGGCAGTGATTATCATGATGTGATTCGTGGGCGGTTACACGAGCTGGCCGATTTTTTTCGTGAATTGATGCCGCAAGCTACCACGCGTGGCGTGATCGATACAGCGCCACTACTGGAGCGTGAATTTGCTCAGCTGGCCGGTTTGGGTTGGATTGGTAAAAATACGCTCCTGCTTTCAAAACACGCTGGCAGCTACTTTTTTCTTGCTGCGTTGCTCATCGATCAGGCGTTGGTCTACGACACGCCACATACCACCGACCACTGTGGCACCTGCACAGCATGTCTCGACGCCTGTCCGACCGACGCCTTTGCCGAGCCATATGTGCTCGACGCGAGGCGCTGCATCAGCTATCTCACGATCGAATTGCAAGCTGCGATTCCGATCGAATTGCGCCCCGGCATGGGCGAATGGGTGTTCGGCTGCGATGTTTGCCAAGAGGTTTGTCCTTGGAACCACGACGCCCCAACGACGACCGAGCAAGTATTCTTTCCGCAGCAGGATCTTAATCCGCTCCAGCTGGCCGAACTTTTTGAGATGAGCGAGCATGCCTTTCGCAAGCGATTTCGCAACACGCCTCTGTGGCGGTCGCATCGGCGTGGTTTGTTGCGTAATGCTGCGATCGTGCTTGGAAATCAACAAGCATCCGGCGCGATAGCGGCTCTCGGCAGAGGGCTAGAGGACGACGAACCGCTCGTTCGCGGCGCGTCTGCGTGGGCCTTGGGCGAGCTGGCAACCGAAGATGCCCGACAAATCCTCAAAGCTCGGCAACGCCTGGAAAGCGATGCACAAGTCCAAACCGAGATCGACAACGCACTACAGGCAAACAGCAAAGTCCTTCCTAACTGCTCTGCTAGCTCTGAAAAAGACAAATGAACCACGACGGCACGACGGACACGACGATTTTTTTACGTTGTGCTCGTGGTGTCGTCGTGGTTCAATTTTGCATTTCCGTCATGATCATGCAATTTCCTTGACTTTGCAGTTGCCCTGCAACGCATTGGGCGACGCTTGACTCGCCTCCTATCGCTGAGAGAATGGAGCGATGACCTCACCTTTCGGCAAACTCCGACTCGGCAACGTGACGCTCGACTTTCCTGTCGTGCAGGCAGCGTTGAGTGGTTATAGCGATACAGCGATGCGGTTGATCGCCCGACGGCTAGGCGCTTCGTACACGATCTGCGAAGTGATGCTCGACCAGTTTATTCTTGCCGTGAAACCACGTCGCAAGAATCACCACTTCATGCACGTAGCCAACGACGAGCACCCGGTCGGAGGGCAGTTGATGGGCGCCGATCCTACGCAATTTGGCCCTGCTGCGCAACGTTTGGTCGAACATGGTTTCGATGTGATCGATATCAATTTTGGCTGCCCGGTCAAAAAAGTGCTGGGACGGTGCCGAGGTGGATTTCATCTTAGCCAGCCGGAAGTGGCTTTGGAAATCGTCGAGCGTGTGCGCGAAGCGGTGCCGTCGGACATCCCGGTGACTGTCAAAATGCGCCGTGGCATTGACGACACCGCTGAGAGTCGTGACAAGTTCTACGAGATTTTTGACGGCGCTTACCATCGCGGAGTCGCCGCGATCACCGTCCACGGTCGAACCGTGACGCAACGTTACGACGGCCCCTCGCGTTGGGATTTTTTACGCGAATTGAAGCAGCACGCCGGCGATCGCGTGCTGCTCGGCAGCGGCGATCTGTTCGACGCGCAAGCCTGTATCGACATGATTCGCTACACCGGCGTCGACGGAGTCACCGTCGCGCGTGGCGCTATCGGCAACCCTTGGATCTTCCAGCAGGCCCGCGCCTTGGCTGCTGGTTTACCGATGCCCAATCCTCCGACTATTTTCGAGCAGCGCGAGGTGATTGCCGAGCATTACCGGATGGCAGAGGAGCTTTACGGCGCAGATAAATGCGTGCCGACGATGCGCAAGTTTGGTATCAAATACGCACAGCTACACCCACAGCACGAAGAAATTCGCGCAGAATTTTGCCAAGTGAAGCAACCCGGCGCATGGCGAGAAGTGCTCGTAAAGTGGTACAGTACGGATGGCCCAGGTGTACTGCTGTCGAACGACGAGCCAAAACCTATTCGGACCGTACCCGTTGAGCTAACGTCGGATTCGCGGCACCCAGCCACGCAAGCGTGAGCCGATTCCTTTTTTCTCTTCCTCTGCGGGAGGCTCGGTCGGGGGTGCTTGTCTCGCGGCGAGCGAAGTATCCGTTTCGGCCATCGGGACATATTCTACCAAATACTGCGACCAATAATCGTTGACCACGCGCAGGCAATCGACGACTTGTCCTTGCTTCAAAGCAATTTTGGCAGCGTAAATGCGTTTGACCAAGGCGCGTCGCCGCGCGTCGTCGAATTGCAAATCAAAAAGCTGCACATCATCGACCAGCACGCTTCCAACACCGTGAAGCTGTAATTCAAGTTGCAATTGCTCCTCCTGACCAAATGGTAGATCGTTGAGAGAAAAGTCGTAGTAGGCCCATCCTTTCCCAGTCGCTTGCGCGTTGCCTAGTACTTTGATTCGCCTGTATCGGCGATCTCCACTCTGATTTTGCACCACGATCTGCAATTGTGCTGTTGGATCGAGCTGATCGAATCTCAGATAAACACCTACCGACATTTGCCCTGTTCCGGGAGATGGGAATAAGTTGCTTTGCACAGCAACGCCAGTCGCATCTTCGCTTTTGAGCCGAAGTGCTTTCGCGCCCGAATGCGATCCAGAGTTTTCGATACGCACGATCCCGACTGCACCTTGCAAAACCTGCCAACCAACGATTTGTCCGCTTACGTTCTCGAATTCAAAGTTAGGATTATACAATTGGTCATACGGTCGCTTGATCCTGAGGTTGCCGGCTCGCAATTCTATCTCTTCGATTCGCTGCCCAAGCTCTAGCTTTGCGATATCGGTCATAGCGATTTTCAACTCCCCCACACGCAGTTTACTGTCCTCGAAACGCCACGCCTGAAGGTCGTAAGGCTGCAACTCGGCCTGCCAGGTTTGCTCTCGGTTGGTCATTGTTCCGGTTGACGTTTCCTGAGCGAGAGATTGGCCGTCGTCGCTACCGAGCTTTGACCATACACTACTGCGCGATCCGGTCAGCGTAACTTCCGTTTGAACGGGCCAAGGAGATTCGTTAATCAATGCAACGACGGTCCGTTGCTCTGTACGATAAACACGCATCACAACAGGCTGTTGACGCTGCGAGCGTCCACTCGCCCCGCTGTCGGGTAGCTGCTGGAAGGCGTGCATAAGATCACGCGTCTGCGTATCCAGGTTCTGCGAAAGCCGCGACCCTCCTTCGACAACCATCAACGAGTCGTTTCGGGCCAATGCAGTTAGAATCTGCTGTCGCTGGCTGCCGCCGATGGAATAGGGTTGGGTTGTAACTGTGAGGTAAGTCTGCTCCGCCCCAAATGGGCTAATCGCATCAAACGAAGGCAGACGTAAGTGGCTGGTAGTGCGAAAAAATAACTCGGCAGATCGCGGCCCTGCCGCCAGGATATCGCCCTGTTCTGCAGCTGCATTCACTCGTAGATCGAGTGATCGCTCTTGCAATTGCCCCGACACACTTAAACGATGCGGTACTAAAGCAGTTATACCAGGTTGGGAATTCAACTGAGCTAGATCTAGCCCATGGTCAAGCAAAATTTCACTAAAATCGATGGTGTTAGCGATCGCCTGGCGAACACGCTGTTTGAGTTCTTGGCCAGAGAAGACCTCCTCTGTCGTTAGGATCAAACTTAAATCATCGCGGTCGGCAGCGACTCGTTGCGCAAGCTTCGCATAGAGCTGCGAGAGTTTCACTGTGCGCCATTTTTGCCAAGCTACGCGATGTTCGTTCAACAGTAGCTCAGCCCGCTGTCGAAAACGTTCGGCGCCCTGGCTTGGAGTTGCAATACCAGTCGTATGCGAGAACTCTGCCACGGTACGATCATCGAATCCCCACTTTAGTCCAGGCATTAGGCCGTAGCCGTCTCCCGAGAGTTGAATACCCACGCCAGCCATTGAAGTGTGATGCCTGTATCGTGAAGTCAGCTCTGCGATCAACTCAACAAGCTCCGCTTGTACCTGATCGTTTAGCGGATTGTAAAACGGCGCCAAGCCCTCGCTCGTCGAATTCCCTGCGAGCCAATCTTGTCCATGAGAGTCGACACAGCCAACCCCCGATTTTTTTGTGTCACCGCTCAATCGTAAAAGTTCCAAGCGAGGCAAAGGAGCGGCCAACTGAACTGTCGGAAACACGCGAATCCCTTCGCGATCAAAAACACGTAGCAACATCTCAAGCACATCTTTACGTATCGGATCTTGTCCACTCGCTGCCAACATTCCAGTGTCGTAACGCGGTGAAGGATTGATTACGCGGCTCGGATACAGTCCGCTTCCGTCGGCGGCTACCGAAATCAGTACGCCGTTGTAACCATTCAGACGAAGCGTTTGGGCCAGTCGTCGCGTACCGTCCAAGAAAGTTGACCAGCTGTGGGCACTTAGTCCGCTGTTGTTGTCGAGCAATTCAGCCGCGCCAAAACTTGAAGCCAAGAGAGGTTGGGCGAGATAGCCAGCCACTAAACGTACGTCGTCTTTCTCATTTGTCGAAGGGACCAAAGACGCAACCGTTGTGTCTTGCTTTAACAGCTTGATTTTTCCGTACTGCCCAGGCTTTGTCGGATGGCGGTTGACGATTAGCAACTGAGGCGAATGTGAGCGTGGCCATATCACAAACCGATGAACTCCCACTTCTCCATCACGGGCCGTGCTGAGACCTTCGCTAAACAGGCTTCCATCTTGCTGCGCAGATGTTACTTGCCCTGCCGCGTCTGGTTCGATAATTCCAATGGCCAGATGCTGTTCTGCCCCCAAGGGATACTCGATTTCGATCAGATGCGGCTGGCCAGGTTCACGAATTGGTAGTGTATAGGACTGCCATGAGGGATCGCTACCAGCTGCTGCGGGCGGCAATTCGACAAGCTCGCCTGTCGGTATCGGTCGCACCACAGGGCGGACATTGCCAATGGCACCCCGGCTTCGATCGCGCAGCTTCGGCACTTGCGCCCACGTCGGCAGCCGCTGCCACCAACGGGGATTGGCGGGGTCGATCGTTAGCACTGGCAACCATTGATCGACCAGCCGAGGCAATTTTGCCGCAGGATCAATCACCACGAATTCGACATCGCGCGCCGCGAGCAATTTCGCTTGCTGCCCTGGAACAAACCACGTGGCAAATCCTTCTTCGTGCCGAGCCGTCACGGTAAGTCGATAAGCGCCCTCTGTCGCGGGGCAGACAATCTCGAATTCAACGCCGCCTTTGAGCTGCGTTGCATTGCTGAACTGTTGGCTTGACCGCCAGCTTGGTTTTGCTGTGCCCACTGCTCGCAGTTGCACGTCGAGCAACACTGTCCCGACAGCCAATTCGTTTGCTAAATCGGGCTGTAATTTCAATGCCCATTTTTCGCCAGGATCGAAAACCAAATGCTCGCGCGTCGGCAACACTCGCAATACGTCTCCAGGACTTCTGCGAGCCAGGAAATAACTACCCGACTCGTCGAGCGGTCGACTCAATTGGCTGCTTACCACATCTGACAATGGTGCCTCGAAGACCACTCCCTGAGGCGTTTGCTCGCTGCGAAGCTCCACACGCACCAGCGCCTGCTCGTCAGCACGAACCATCAGATCGCAACCGTCGAAGCCACGTTTTTCGAGCGGAGCCACAATCATCCGACTGCCATCGATTCGCAACGCCACCGGCGCATCGGTCTCGATCCCCAATGGCTGCAACTGCGTTAGCTCGCCACCATCAATCGAAATCGTACCAGTCCACCGTTGCTTAGCCGCATTGCCACTGCCCCAAGCGAGACGCAAACGCACGTTTTTTTCAGCGCCCAGACCTTCCAAGAACAGTGCCGACCAACAAAAAAAGAACACCAGCCCACAGAAAAAAGGCCGAGCCTTCCCCAAGCCGATCTGCCTGAACGCACAACGGTTACCAAAGACTTTCCACGCTATCGGACTTCCGTGTCCGACCATGCTCGACCATCTGGGGAGAAAGAAAATCGCAAGAGACATGCTTGACCAAGTGCCAAAGCTGCCCTCACGCGGGCGGCAGATTGTAGAAATTGTGCTGGCAGGTTGCCAGGGCAGTTCGACCCGACGCTAGCACAAACCCTCGTCGCGCGCCTTGATTGGTAACGACTCGTTTTCTCGACAACATTGCTCAAATTTTGCTAGCTCTTTCTGCAACCCGTTTGTAATCTCCGGGCAAAGTCCCGCCACGTCGTTACACTCCCAGCGGTCGTCTGGCTTGGTGTAGAGCTGAGTTTTATCGCTTCGACGCAACATCCAAGCCGGCGTGAGGACCGCTCGCTCGGAAGTGTCGTTCGTCGAAACTGCCAGTTGCCGTTGCTCGCAAGCTCCGGCGGTGAGTGCCGGCAGGCAAGAAATTCCGTCACTCGGAATCCCAATGTCGTTCGCGTTGAACCAATCGAGCAGTGTCGCCCCTATGTCTGCCGGTTGCGTTAGTGAATTCAAGCGGGGCAGGGGAGAGGTGTTACCACATGGATAGAGAAGCCAAGGCACATGCAATCGCTCGCTGAATAATTCGACGCAGTCGGTGCCGATCGAGCCATGTTCGCCGAGCGCAAACCCGCGTGAACCGGTCAGCATGACCAGAGTTTCGCTATCGGCAAACTCTTCTTCTATCGCCTGAACGAACGCACCGACGCACGCGTCGATCACTTTGACTTGGGCGGCATACGCAACGCGATGCGACAGCAATTCGTCGGGGTCGTCAATGTCGCACAATGCTGTTGGCGGCTGCACAAACTCAGCCGGCGGCGGATCTTCTTCGTCAAGCATTTCGGCACGCAACTCGAGTGGCGCATCCCACGGCCCGTACATGCCTCGGCAATGGAGCCACGCCATGCTGTTGGTGTCAGCCACATCTTCGCGCCACTGGTGAAGCCGCTCGACGGCCTCCGAAAAATAACGGCCAATCGTGGCCTCTTCGATTTGCTCAGCCGACGTTTCGGCATCGTTATCAAACAACAACGCCTCGTCAAACGGCAATTGTCCCGACTGTTCGATCAGCCAAGGATCGTCGGTCACCAACCACTGCAATACCTCGGCCTGCTTCAATTGATCGAGAACCGAAGCTCGCTCGTCAGCAATACACTCGCGCAGCGCGTGCATACCTTGCCACGAACTACGATAAAAACTTGCTAAATGCGGAGAATCGGCCCAATGCCAATCGACAACTACTGCGCGGCTTGCCAGCCGATCGAATTGTGGTGTTGGAAAGGCGGTGTTACCGTAAGTGCCTAGCGCAGACGCGCGAAGACCATCGACGACAAGGCAGATTGCATGGCGGTGTGTCATGCAATCACTATAAAGACTGAAGGAGAATGGCGGAAGGATGAACAGGCACTACCGTGCCTGCTTTCTTCAGCCTTCCAACTTCGCTTGCCGCCATTCCCGCCACACCAATTGCGGAAAAACCCAGGCATCGCGCGCGTAACGCTCGGTCAATCGCGTTGGCTCAGTCGCCACCCGATGTAACCATTCAAGCCCTAGCTTTTGCAATAATCGCGGCGCACGGCTTTTTTCGCCAGCGATAAAGTCGATCGTAGCCCCAATACAAAGCGCTGCTTTAGCCTGTAGACGATTGGCATGTTCGCCAATCCAAAGCTCCTGTTTCGGCGCTCCGAGGCCTATCAACACCAAGTCTGGCTGACACTCGGCGACAGCCTCCAAAATGCGTTCGTTCTCTGCCTCGTCGTACTCAAAGCCCAGTGGTGGCGACAGCGTGCCGACAACTTTGACTCCCGGCCATCTCTCATGGATCACCTTTGCCGCGCGATCGGCAACGCCAGGGCCAGCACCGAGCAAAAATACACGTAGCGGCTGATTTGTATTTTTACCGCGTTGCGCGGCAGCCTCGAACAGCGCCGGAACCAAATCGCTACCAGCGACGCGCTCGGGCAAAGCTTTGCAAAGCAACCGCGACGCCATCACCACCGGCGCACCATCGGCCAACACCAAGGCAGCGCCAGCGTAGGATTCTTGCAATCCAGTATTGGTCTGAATCATGACAGCATGGTCGACGTTTGGCGTCACGACGTAGCGGCAGCGCAACTCGCGTGGCTCTATGCACCACTGGGTGACCGTGTCCACGGCAGTTGCCATGTCAACGTCATCGATCTTCATGCCAAATAATGATATCACCTGCATCACAAACTTTCAGTTTTGCAAAAAAAGTAATACGCGGATAAACACCGTTCTACATCGACAGCAAAATCAGCGACAATCAGTAGAATCCGCGTTCCTCCGCGTTCTATTTTTTTTTTCAAAGGCCACGAGTGCTTGCCCAGCCGAGCGGCACTGCCGGCTTAGAATACGTCCAGTTCTTTTGAGGCA
>JAJDEE010000132.1 GCA_029259975.1 Planctomycetota bacterium | reverse complement strand
GGAGGTCTACGACGTCCCGATGGGCCATCTTCTCCGGGTGGTCCCCGGCGCGAGTCTCGGCGGTCTCGCATACTGCGGTCGCCTCCTCGTCTGTGGTGGGGGTGCATTTCACGCATATGCTCGACCAGCTTCATAAACTCGTCACGGCTGAGCTGATCGTCCCCGTCCTCGTCGAAGCGATCGAAGACCTTCTCAGGATTCGGCGGCTTAGGGCCTCTCGGGCCATGTGCCCCGTGGCGACGAGAGTCGCGGCTTCGTGTATCAGAACCCTCCTCGTCATAAAGGCGACGTCGACCTTCTGGTCGCGGGGGAGACTCTGGGCGGTCGCCTGGATTTTGCAAAGGGCGGTCACGGTCAAAGCGACGTTTCCCTCCGTCTCGTGGCGGACCATCGCGACGAGCGCCATCACGCTTACCTGGCTCTCGTTGCGGACGTGGAGGTCGCACCTCTGCGGCCAGTTTCATAAATTCGGCGCGGCTCAGTTGTCCATCACCGTTGGCATCGAACTTGTTAAACAACTTAGCTGGGTCTGGTCGTCCACCCTGTCCGCGACGACCCTTGCCACCCTTGCCACCCTTGCCACCCTTGCCACCCTTGCCACCCTTCCCCCCTTTTTTATTTCCTCGCGCTCGGTCGCCCTTACCTTTGCCGCCACGTCGGCCACGCATTACTTCGCGGGCATTTGCACGTTCGTCATCGTTAAGCTCGCCATCGCCGTCAGCGTCGAATTGGTCCAGCATTTTCTGTCGCATCTCTGCTCTACGACCGGCACGGTCTTCGTTGTTCGCGGTGTCATCCTCTGCCATGGCGGAGGTTGTAAGCAGTGCCGACAGCATCAGACAAAATGCCGCCATTAGTAAAAACTTTGATAGGTAACGCATGACTGGCCCTCGCGATCTGGGGAGTGGGTGAAAGGTATCCGGGTTTGTGTCTCCACTCTATATAACTCCGGCAAGAGGCCAAGGTTTCGAGGTTTCCTCGGGATAATGCAATTTCGAGGAGTATGTGGCTAGCAAAACCAACAGTGCTCCAGTCGCTTCGGTTTTGCACTGCGCTATCGCTAAAACAGCTTTTCCGCCAAAATATGGCCGTTTATCAATTTCCCATCAGCATCGAAATATCCACCTCAAATGGACTACCCGCTCTACCTGGCGAGCGTACTCGCCCTGGGCATTGCCGCCCAATGGGTCGCATGGCGTTTTCGCCTTCCTGCGATCGTCTTGCTGCTCCTGTTTGGTGTGGTACTCGGAAAGCTCACCGCCAGCAGGGCGGGCGAGAACGAAGAGATGTTCTTCGCAATGGTCTCGCTAGCGGTCGGCATCATCCTGTTCGAAGGCGGGCTAAGCCTCAACATTCGTGAGATTAAAGAAACTCGTGGCGTGGTGTTTCGGCTCGTCTCGATCGGTCTGCTGATCACTTGGATATCCACCGCCTGGTTTGCCTACGCCGTCGGCGGCTTTTCGCAGCAAATGGCCATACTGATCGGTGCTTTGCTTACGGTGAGCGGTCCCACCGTTATTTTGCCGCTGCTGCGGCATGTACAACCTGTTCGCCGCATCGGGTCGCTCGCCAAATGGGAAGGCATCGTAAACGACCCGATCGGCGCGGTCTTGGCGGCGCTGGTCTTTGAGTTAATCTTGCACGAAACCCACGGCAACATCGCCGGCGATTCGGTGTTACACATGGGCCGTACTTTGATTTACGGCCTCGTGCTAAGCGCCGCCAGCGCGTGGATATTGATTCAGATGTTGCGTCGGTACCTCGTGCCCGACTATTTGCAGAATCCGCTCATCCTGGCGTTCGTGGTGCTGCTATTCGCAGTCTCTAATCATCTACAAGAAGAATCGGGATTAGTAACGGTCACGCTACTGGGCGTGATGCTCGCCAATCAACGCACCGTGGCCATTCGGCATGTCGTCGAATTCAAAGAGAACCTACGCGTGCTGCTAATTTCGACCTTGTTCATCGTGCTAGCCTCGCGGCTGACGATCGATATGGCCGCGATCCAAACTTTGGGCTGGCGAAGCTTGGCCCTCGTGGCACTAATCATCTTGGTCGTGCGGCCCGTCTCGGTATTCGTGTCAACTTTCGGCAGCGGACTGAGTTGGCAAGAACGTTCGTTTCTGTCGTGGATCCATCCGCGCGGGATCGTCGCGGCGGCGGTCAGCTCGCTGTTTGCTTTGAAACTCCAGAATGCCGGGCACCCGCTCGCTAACGAGGCAGCCCGTTTTGAGCTGATGACCTGTCTGGTCAGTATAGGTTCGGTTACGGTTTTCGGTTTGTCGCTAGCGGCGCTGGCTCGTTGGCTCGGCCTCTCGGGCGAGAATCCACAAGGCGTACTGTTTGCTGGTGCCTCGCCCGCAATTCGCGAAATCGCGCTCGCCATCCAAGGGGAAGGATTGCCTGTTTTGTTGGTCGATACCAACCCACGCAACAACGCAGCCGCGCGGATGGCAGGACTACCGATCAACTATGCCAGCATCGGCAGCGAATTTGTCCAGGAAGAAATCGACCTAGGCGGTATTGGTCGACTGCTGGCCATGACCCCCAACGACGAGGTCAATACGTTAGCCGCCATGGGATTTGCCGAACGATTCGGACGCGCCGAAGTCTATCAAGTCGCCGCCGTCGAAACGCCCAGTGGCCGCACCGATGCGGTCGGCGCCTACCGCCGCGGTCGCACACTTTTCGACAGGCCAGTCACAATCGCAGAACTAGAACAACGCTTCGCCGCTGGTGCGACCATCAAAAAAACATTGCTAAGCGACGATTTTACGTTAGACGATTTCCTCGCCCGCTACGGCGATTCGGCCCTGCTGCTTTTTAGCCTAGAAGAAAACGGTGCCCTCACAATCGCCACCGACGAAAAAGACATGCTTCCCAAGCCGGGGCAACGGCTGGTAGCCCTAGTAGATGGTCAGCAAAGCGAATAGCAGAGTCGCGTGGAAAAACGTTCGGCTGGGCACACAATGACGCATGGAAATGTCGGCGACTCGAGGGTCGCCGACATGCCATTTACCTGCCTTGGGGCTTAGCCTACACAGCCGCGTAGAAACTAGCGAATTTATCGATCGATTCACATTTAATCTTCGAGGCGTTACCTGCTTGGCCAAAGGCGACCATGCGGGCGATGCAGACTTCTTTCATCTTTGCGCGGGCGGGTTTGAGATAGTCGCGCGGGTCGAATTTTTCAGGCGACTCGGCGAATACCTTACGGATCGCGCCCGTGATCGCTAGTCGATTGTCGGTATCGACGTTGATCTTGCGGACACCGCTCTTGATGCCGCGCTTGATCTCTTCGACGGGTACGCCCCAGGTCTGCTTAATGTTGCCGCCAAACTCGTTGATGATATCCTGCAGTTCTTGCGGAACACTACTGCTGCCGTGCATCACCAAGTGGCAGTTGGGCAAACGCTTGTGAATCTCGTCGATGCGATCCATCGCCAGCACCGCGCCAGTCGGCTTGCTGGTAAATTTGTACGCACCGTGGCTGGTGCCAATTGCGACCGCTAAAGCGTCGACGCCTGTCTCTGCAACAAAACGCTCGGCCTCTTCAGGATCGGTCAACAATTGCTCTTTCGTCAGCTGACCAACAGCGCCGTGGCCATCTTCCTGTTCGCCTTCACCCGAGACGAGCGAACCGAGGCATCCTAGCTCGCCTTCGACCGAAACACCCTGAGCGTGCGCATTTTCCGTCACCTCTTTGGTCACACGAACATTGTACGCATAGTCGGCCGGCGTCTTGCCGTCGGCTTCCAGAGAACCATCCATCATCACACTTGTAAAACCATTCTCGACGGCACTTTGGCAAGTCTCGGGGCTGTTGCCATGGTCTTGGTGCATGACGATCGGAAGCTCGGGATAGAGTTCAGCAGCGGCAAGCATCAGATGACGCAGGTAGTTATCTTGTGAGTAGGAACGAGCACCGCGACTCGCCTGCACGATCACGGGCGACTCGGTCTCTTTGGCAGCCTCCATGATCGCTTGGATCTGTTCCATGTTGTTCACGTTGAAAGCGGCGATGCCGTAATCGTTCTCGGCGGCATGGTCCAATAAAATTCGCATGGGTACTAATGGCATAGCTAAAGCTCCTTACATTCAGATGTGTTGTTTGCGACCCTGCATTGTAGCAATTTTTGTTCCCGCCGAGCAGGGGGGTCAAAACCCTTTGTTATTTCAGCAGCAGATAGGCATTAATTCCACGATCAGGGCATGATTTTGTGCCTTTTCGCACACCGAGTACACACCGCATACTCCAAAGCGGAAAAGCCCTTGAGTGATTGAGGGTGGTTGCCGACAGCGGGGCATGTCGGCTAGCAAGAAGTCTGTTTGCCTTAGTAATCCACGTCCGACAGTATCTCGCTCCCCGGAACTTCTACTAGACGAATAAGAATGAGCTTTTGCTCGGCGGGGCCGCGTTGGTTCTCAGCGTGGAATGCATGGCCTAAGCTGCCCGAGGCATCCGGTAAACCACCGACGATTAAGAATTCGCCTGCTGTCATTTCGACATGAAGTTCCAAATCGTCATAGAGTTCACGCTCGCGCGATGGAGTCGCCATGAAAATGCCCATGGCCTGATCACTACCAGAATAGCGTAGGCGCTGCTCGCCATGTTGCAGTTCCGGCGTCAACCGCAGCGTCACCCGTTGGCCTGCAACTGCCTGTGCGCGCAACAAGTAGACTGCCTGCACTTGCTCAAAGCTCCGCCCACGCAAACCGCTCTCGTTGTTAATCAGAATGTTCAGCTGATCTCGCAATTCCGCTGCTACAACAGTCACCGACTTACTCCGTCCGAGCTGAACGACACGACGTGTAACCGACGGGTCTGCGTTCTGGCCGGTGATTACCCGCGCAGCCTTCGTCTCGGGCTTTTCACTTTCAAGATTGAGATACTTGGCCAGGCGGTCTGGCACTACCCCACCAAGTACGCCAGCGCGAAAGCCATTCCGAATCAGCTCGTGCCGAACATTCACGTCGAGGCGCTGCTCGTCCACCAACTGCCAAACTTCTTTGTTCAATTTCTGATCGACTGCCGGATATCGGACTTGAAAAATCTCTAACGCCACACTGTCTGGTGCCGTCTCGGCCGCCCTCAGAAACGCCTGCGGATTTTCTGGCACTGGCAATGTCAGCAACGAAGTGCAGCCGCTCCAACACGGCATCAGCAATAGACACAGCAACCCAGCGATTGAGCCGTAGCGTGCGCGCGTCGGATGACGTCGGTCGTTCATGCCGGCCTTGGAGAAGTTACGAAAATAAGCGTCCACTAAGTTCCGCCCCTCGGCAGGGGAGAAAAGAGCAAGAACAGTAGTTCGAACCACAAGCACTGTCAACGCGGCTAAACAGTGCTAGCAAAAGAGCAGCGAGCCATAAGGCGTCGGACAACCAGCGAAACTAGGACTGCGGCTTCAGACGAGCGGCAGTTGAGAATTTACCTGATGGCGAAAGAATTGCTTGAAAATTAACCACGACGGCACAACGGGCACAACGTGGTTTTTACGTTGTGTCCGTCGTGTCGTCGTGGTTCACTTCGTTTGTGGCAAAAATGAATGTCAGTTGGGCAGGTAAATACCTATCTGCCGCTCGCTTTAGGCTCTCCACTTTCTTCTCTCAGGAACTAATCGCGGATTAGGCCAATGCGAGCCGATAATCTGACCGTTCTCGGCAATCAATTCCTTGCAATCGCCCATCAGAAAATCATAGAGCTGACTCGGTGGATCGAGCGCCAGCCAAGCTTGTGCCATGCGATCCATCTGGGCATCATAGGCGTTCTGCGAAGGTCCATGGGCATAACAACGACCATCGTGGCGGCGGAGATCGCCATCGAATTTAGGGCCGATGTGCCACAACTCGTGTACGACCGTCGAAAGTTTTTCTTCGAGAGACGTGGTCATGAAACGCGGTAGATAGAAGCTGAGAATATAGAGATATTCGCGACCTGTTTCATCAATAACCGGCTCGACACGGTAGCGCCGGCCACGTCGCTGGGTTGTCTTGGCTCCCGCTTCAAAACGAAGCGGGGTGAGCGAAGCATAAATGCCGTGCGAAACATTCTTGCGAGTTTGGCAAAGACTGATCGCAACACGCGAAAGATCTATGTGCCGCAAGACAGGCAGTCGGCTGGTTATGTCCTCGCAGAGATGGCGCATCGCCAACGTAAAGTCGAATCCGTGACTTTTCATCCGTGACTTTTCAGCACAGTCCACATGAGGGAAGGATTAGTCTTCTTGCTTTTCAGCAGCGGTGTCGCTCTCTGCTGCTGCTGCAGTCTCGGCGACTTCGGCCTCTTCGTCATTCGACTCCGCCGCTGGTGTTTCGTCAGCTGGCGCATCGTCAAACGCAGGCTTTTCACTCTTTTGCACAACGCGGTCGCGAACGCCAACAAATTCCAAGAGGGCTTGCTGACCCGCGTCGCCAAGGCGAGGCTGTGCTAAGCGGACGATACGAGTGTAACCACCGGGACGGTCGGCAAAACGAGGAGCGATATCAGCAAACAAAATCTGCACCGCCTCCTTGTTGCCAAGCAGTGTGACGCAGCGCCGACGAGCATTCACGACCGGTGCAATCGCCTGATTCCAGGCTTGCCACTTCTCACTTTTACGCCAGGCCTTCCACTCTTGAGTGCCACGCTCAGCCGAACTCTCGTGCTGGGTAGCTGCCTCAGAAGCCGACAACGAGCGGCGTGCAATCGTGACGCACTTTTCCACCAACGGTCGGACTTCTTTCGCCTTGCTGACGGTCGTGACAATGCGACCCTTTACTTTGGGCGCATTTTCATCAAACTCAGCATCACGCTCAGTGAGCAGCAACGAACTGGCTAAGTTACGCAGTAACGCGCGTTGGTGACTGGGGCTGCGACCGAGGACACGACCTTTTCTACGATGTCTCATGACAATATCTCTTACGCTTGGCGATTAAATCGTCTTGTGAATTAAATTAAACAGCTGCCGTTGGACCGGGAACTCTCATGCCCAGATGGAGTCCCAACTCGCGAAGCTTTTGTTGCAACTCCGCTAGCGTTGTCTCGCCAAAGTTGCGAACCTCAAGCAGTTGATCTTCGGTGCGTGTGACCAAGTCGCGAACTTGCAAAATGCTTTCGGCCTCCAAGCAATTTCCAGCGCGAACCGATAGGTTAAGTTCGGCGATGCTCATGTTCAACTTCGCTTCCAGTGCGCTGTCGGCATTGCTCATGATACCTCCGCGCGAAGCAGAGTGAATCTGCGGACCAAGTTCGGTGTACTGGACGAATGGCGTAAGGTGCTTACGCAAAATCTTTGCCGACTCGACCAAGGCCATCTCAGGATTGATCGATCCATCCGTCTGAATTTCGATGGTCAGCTTGTCGTAGTTCGTCTTCTGACCGACACGCGTTTCTTCGTTTTCGTATCGTACTCGCGTCACCGGACTAAATACCGCATCGATCGGAATGATGCCGACTTCTTGAATGTCCGCCCCATGCTCGGTAGAGGGGCTATAACCACGGCCATTCTCGACCACCATTTCAATAACAAATGGCACGTCTTCAGTAAGTGTGGCGATGACGATGTCTTTGTTGATCACTTCAACCGATTCGTCGGTCTCGATATCGGCGGCGGTTACAACACCAGCCGTGTTGCGCTCGACACGCAGCACCTTGGTTGAATCGCTATGATTCTTCACAATAAGTGTCTTGATATTCAAGACGATGTCCGTGACGTCTTCCACTACGCCAGGGATCGAGGTGAATTCATGTTGAGCATTATGAACTTTTATCTGCGTAACAGCACTGCCTTCAAGGCTCGATAGCAAAATACGGCGCAAGCCGTTGCCAATCGTCGTACCGAAACCTCGTTCAAAAGGCTCGGCCGAAAACTTGCCATAGGTACTTGTGAGAGTCTCTGTATCGCAAGTCACTTGACTTGGTAGTTCCAGTCCACGCCATCGAATATGCATCGGAATGCCTCTTTATGAGCTGTTAGTCGTTAGTCGCTAGCTAATTAGCCGCGTTAGTAAGAACGCTCTTCGTTATTAATCTGACCACTGATCGCTAATTACGAACACACTACCTGGAGCAGAGTTCAATGATCAATTGAGTTTGAATGGGGACCGACACGTCTTCTGCTAGTGGCAAACGACCCACGACACCCTCGGGGATATCCGACTCAGTGACCGACAAAAAGTCGGGCACATCGGCACGAGATTCAGCCAGCGAGCCACGAACCAAATCGAGACTCTTGGCCCTGTTTTTGATGCGAATCACATCGCCAACCTGCGTCATATAGCTAGCCACATCGCAACGCTTGCCATTGACTGTCACATGGCCATGATTAATCAACTGCCTAGCTCCAGCACGGCTTTGGCCGAATCCCATACGATAAGCGACATTGTCGAGCCGGCGCTCGAGCAGGCTCATCAGCACATCGCCCGTATTGCCTTTCGTGTGCTCCGCCTTCTGGAAATAGCGACGAAACTGACGTTCAAGGACGCCGTAATAATGCTTGACCTTTTGCTTTTCACGCAGGTGGATGCCGTAGTCCGTCTGCTTACTACGTCTTTGCAATTGCTGTCCTGGCGGTTGATCGCGACGATCTATACCACACTTCGAGGTATCGCAACGCGATCCTTTCAGGAACAACTTCATCCCATCACGTCGACACAGTCGACAAACTGGTCCAGTGTATCTTGCCATAGCTTTGAATCTTCTTTAACGTTCGATGTTTGATTTACTTCTGACGATGGGTGGGTAATTTCGAATGATCAGGTCGCAGTGCTTCGTCATTCGTCATTCCAAATGCGTCATTGTTTTTAGACTCTTCTTTTCTTGCGGGGACGGCAGCCATTGTGTGGCAGTGGCGTAACGTCTTCGATGGATTTGACTTTGAGGCCAGCAGCCTCCAATGCCGTGATCGCGCTTTCGCGACCGCTGCCGGGGCCTTTCACTCGCACCTCGACGTCCTTGACGCCAAACTTTCGGGCCTTTTCAGCCGCTTGCTGTGCAGCGCTCTGGCCCGCGAACGGTGTGCTTTTGCGACTTCCCTTAAAGCCGGTCGTGCCAGCGCTAGCCCAACAGAGCGTGTCGCCTTTGGTGTCAGTGATGGTCACTGTCGTATTGTTGAAGGTCGCCGTAATATGAGCGATCGCAACGGTTACGTTACGACGCACGTTTCTCTTTTTCGACTTTCCAGATTTGCCTTTGGTCGCCTTAGCCACTAATAAACTCCGAGTTGCGAGTCGCGGGTCGCGAGTAAAAGATGCCAGCAAAAAACTCGCAACTCGTAACTCGTAACTCGCTACTCTTTTTACCTTAGATCTTTCACGCCCTTCTTACCGGCAACAGTCTTCTTCGGACCCTTGCGAGTGCGTGCATTGGTTTTGGTTCGCTGGCCACGTACAGGCAAGCCGCGACGATGTCGCAAGCCGCGGTAACAAGCGATGTCGCGTAGTCGCGAAATATCTTGACTCGTCTGCCGACGAAGTTGACCTTCGACGACGTAATCTTTATCCAACAAGGCCGCAATTCGGGCGACTTCGTCTTCGTGCAACTCACGAGCATGTGCCTGCGGGTTGACCCCTGCTTTATGGCACAGTTCCCGAGCAATCTTTGGCCCAACGCCAAACAAATACGTCAACGATATTACCGTTGGACGATCTGTCGGAATATCGACACCTAACAAACGGGGCATCTTGTGTTACTCCACACGTTTAATCGTTAGAAAAATTCTACTGTTTAAAACTAATAGGCTCTGGTTAGAAATCGCGAGCTATGAGTTAGGAGTCGCGAGTTTGAATACACGCAACCCGAAACTCATGACTCGAAACTCCCCTTAGCCTTGCCGCTGCTTATGCCGGGGATTGCTGCAAACTATGTAAACCACTCCACGACGACGCACAACTTTGCACTTGTCGCAGATGCGTTTAACACTGGCTCGAACCTTCATTCCACTGTTCCCTAGTTAACGACAACCACATTTGGCGAAACGTATGAATATAGCCTGTCAAGGGCCTGGGAGACAAGGGCTACTGGGCAAGAGACCGGCCATTTTTTTGCCGGTGCCGTTTTTATCCGACTTCGGCAACTTGGCGGAGGTCTAGCTGGCTAATCCTGCCATTTCGGCGGGCGTGGGGGCTTTGGTCAAAATGACTGGCCCGTTATCGGTTATTGCGACCGTATGCTCGAAATGTGCACTCGGCCGTTTGTCAGCCGTGATTTGAGTCCACTGATCACGCAACAGTTTGACCCGCTTGGTACCCATGTTCACCATCGGCTCGATTGCTATCACCAGCCCGGGCTGAATAGCAAAATCACCGCTACTCCGCAGCGAACGACTCGAGAAATTTGGCACCTGCGGGTCCTCGTGCATCTCGCGACCAATACCATGGCCAACAAAACACTCGACCGTCGAAAAACCGTGGTCCGATACATACTGGGCCATTAATGCCGCAATCTGGCTCCAATGACTCTTGTGAGTAAGTTCGTCAATGGCAAGTGCCAGGACACCGCTAGTCACGTCGAGCAGATGCTGAACGTCAGCAGCGATCTCGCCAACCGGGTAAGTCACCGCCGCATCACCACACCAACCGTTGAGCAAACAGCCCGTGTCGATACTGACAATATCGCCCTCTTCGAGCGGCTTCTCGCTGGGAATTCCATGCACGACCGCCTCGTTGATCGACATGCATGTCACCGCCGGAAATGGCCGCTTGCCACGGGTACTATTCGGATAGTTCTTGAACAGAGGTTTCGCGCCGAGGCGATCGAAGTGCTCCTCAAATGCGCGGTCAATCTCTGCTGTCGACACACCGGGGGCAACCATCTTGGCAGCGATCTGATGGGCTTGCCAAACAGCAAGGCCCGCCTGGCGCATCAAACCAATCTCGCGATTCGATTTCAATTCAATACGATGAGAGTCTTGTTTCATGCAATCACTTCGTTTTGATACGTGCCCGCATTATTGGGCCACACCGGAAAGCTCCATTAAGCAGGAGCATTATCGACGATCTTTTCGATCTTTGCAAACACATCTTCAGCGGAACCTTCGCCGCCGTGGATCGTGTGTAAAACACCGTGATTTTGGTAGTATTCCAGAAGTGGGCGCGTCAGATCCTCGTATTGCTGCATCCGTTTATGGATAACATCTCGATCGTCGTCCGCCCGTCCGCGATCGGCAAGCCGTTTCAACAATATCTCTTCCGTAACACAAAACTGCAACACGAGCGAAAGCGAGCTGCCACTTCGTTCCAGCCAAGCGTCGAACTCCCTGGCCTGCGGAACAGTACGAGGAAAACCGTCCAAGATATAGCCCGATTTACATGCCAGCGAGCTAAGCTCTTTGAAAACGATTTTCTGCACAATGCCATCGGGCACCAACTGCCCTTGCTGCATGAACTCCCCGACTTGATGACCTATGTCGGTCTGCTCTGCACAAGCAGCGCGTAGAATCTCGCCCGTCGAGAGATGGGGGACTTGAAGTTTCTCAGCCAGCAATACCGACTGCGTCCCTTTGCCAGCACCAGGCGGCCCTATCAATACGATCCTCATGGCCCAGATGGCCCCCTATGCCAACAACCAATAGGCTGCAACTCAAATCGAAGGACCACCGGACGAACCGGACGATTTTTCCAGCAAACCAGAATAGTTCCGCATGACGAGGTGACTGTCGATCTTCTGAACAAGGTCGAATGCCACGCTGACAGCGATTAACAAACCAGTGCCACCGTAAAAGCTAGCAACCATTGGTGAAACACCAATCGAATTTGAGATCAACGTCGGAATAATTGCCACAAACGCTAGGAAACCTGCCCCAACGTAAGTGATGCGAAACATGACTTTTTCTAAATAGTCGGCCGTCCGCTTCCCAGGTCGATAACCGGGAATGAACGAACCGTAGCTCTTCAAGTTCTCTGAAACATCTTTCGGATTGAATTGAATCGCAGTCCAGAAGAAACAGAAAAAATAAATCAGGGCCACGTTAAACAGGATGTGAAACATCGAACCGTAAGAAAATGCGTCACTGGCCATGCCAAAGAACCGCTCCGCAAAACCGCCCGGCTTCCATTCCATCTTGGATAGCGGACTCAGTATCAAAGTGGGCAGTATCAAGAGGCTACTAGCAAAGATAATGGGCATCACGCCAGCTTGGTTCACTTTAAGGGGCAGATACTGCCGAGTTCCGCCATACACCTTCCGACCACGCACGTGCTTGGCACTCTGCATGGGAATTCGGCGTTGGCCGAGTGTGATGTAAACTACACCAACCACGACCGCCACAAACATCGTGGCCAACAACAACAGGTGCTCGACCCCCAACTTTCCGCCAGGCCCACCGCCAAGCTCTAGCGACGACTGCTTCAGCAAGTCAAAACCAGCACCAGGCATAGCCGCCAAAATACCGGCCATAATCAGCAAGCTGATACCGTTGCCGATGCCAAACTCGTCAATTTGCTCGCCGATCCACATCAAAAAGACCGTCCCAGCGGTCATGGTCAGCACAGCAACGGTAAACCAACCAAAACCAAGTGCCCCCGCCTCATTGAGGTAAGCCGAGTGGACCATCCCTCCCGGGATGATGTACGACTTCACATAAATAGCACTTTGTATCACGCAAATCGCGACGGTCGCGTAGCGTGTATATTCGTTGATTTTTTTGCGGCCTGCCTCGCCTTCTTTCTGCAGAGCTTCGAGCGAGGGGACCACACTACCCAGCAGCTGAAAGATAATAGACGCTGAGATATAGGGCATGATGCCCAAGCCAAAGATCGTGACCTGATTCAGTTGACTGGCACTAAATACGGCCACCGTGCGCAACACATCGGCAACTCCACCCGTAGCGCTCGCCGCTGCCTTAACGGCATCGGCATCAACGATCGGCAGTCGAATTTGAAATCCAAGCCGATAGACAGCCAGCAGCCCAAGCGTTAGCAAGATTTTGCGGCGCAGCTCAGTAATCTGCCAGACAACTCTTAACTTTTCCCACATGGCGAATCCTTAAGCGTTACACCTGCGACATGACAAAGGTGCAATTATGTGGCTTTCTGTTTTTTAGCTTGAAGTTTCTTGGCACGCTGCTTTTCTTTTACCGGAGTCTTGCCAGCAAGTACGATTAACTCGCTGCCTGACTTTTCGATCTTCTCAACAGCCGATTTGCTAAAGCGATGCGCCGAGATCTTAAGCTTCTTGCTCAACTCGCCATCCCCTAACACTTTCAGCACATCAAACCGGCCTTTGGCCAAATTCTTGGCAGCCAGCGATTCCAGCGAAACTTCCTCTCCAGCAGAAAAAGCCCGATCGATCTGGCCCAAGTTGACCACTGCCACAGTAAGGCCCCAGCGATTATTGAAACCTCGCTTGGGAACCCGACGCACCATCGGCATCGTACCCCCTTGGAACGTTGGGTGGCTAGATGAACCCGAGCGAGACCCCTGACCTTTATGGCCTCGCCCTGACGTCTTGCCATGACCAGAACCTGGACCACGTCCAATCCGCTTTCGCTTCTTGTGTTTCTTAATCCCGCGATGAACATCATTGAGAATCATGACAAGGTTACTCCTCGCAGGCGTTCAACATCAAACTTAGGTCGCAGCTGCTCGAGAGCAGCGATTGTTGCTTTGACCAAGGTGACTGGATTGTTCGATCCAAAACTCTTGGTCAAAATATCATGAATGCCAGCTGCTTCGCAAACCGCTCGGACGGCAGCCCCAGCAATCACACCCGTACCAGAGGTGGCGGGCACCAAAATAACCTGGGCGGCGCCAAATCGGCCTTTGACCGTGTGCGGAATAGTACCTTCGTCCAGCGAAATATCGATCATGCTGCGCATGCCTTCTTTGACCGCTTTCTCGACGCTAGGCGGAACTTCGTTGGCTTTGCCGTAGCCCCAGCCAACCTTGCCTTTCCCGTCGCCGATCACAACCATTGCAGCAAAACTAAATCGCCGGCCCCCTTTGACGACCGCCGAGCAGCGTTTAATCTTCACGACTTTTTCTAGCAGCTCTCCGCTGCGCTTTTCGTCGTTCTTTTTTTCGCGACGTTTTTTTCGAGACCCTGTAGCCACGCTGGATTTACTCCCGTCAAAATTGACAATCTAATACTTAAAATTTCAGTCCGGCTTCGCGAGCCGCGTTAGCCAAAGCCGCCACACGACCATGATACTTGCAAGCACCACGATCAAAACAGACCTCTGTGACTCCGGCCTTGGTTGCCAACTCAGCAATCGCCTTACCAACTGCCTGAGCAGCATCCGCGTTGCCACCGTACTTTACTGACTTGGACAAACTCTTGTCAGCGGTTGAAGCACTGGCCAGTGTCTTACCGGCAATGTCGTCGATAATCTGGGCAGCAATATTGCGATGACTCCGCGACACACAAAGACGAGGACGCTCTGGCGTGCCACGCAAGCTTTTGCGAACTCGAAAACGGCGTCGGGTCCGTTGTTTTCCAACTGCTTTGTTATGGTCCATGACCTTTTATCTCTCAAACTTCTTCTGGTAGCTGATTATGTTTTTGGGTTCTAATTTGCCTTGGCATTTGCCTTGGCAGATGACGCCAATGCGACGCCAGCCTAGCTTACTTGGCTGTCTTGCCGGCCTTACGTCGAATTTGTTCGCCTTCGTAGTGAACACCTTTGCCCTTGTAAGGCTCAGGTTTACGAACAGCACGAGCTTCTGCCGCAAATTGGCCCACTTTTTGCTTGTCGATCCCCTTGATCACTACGTGCGTCTGGTCCGGACAGGTAACTTCCAAGCCAGCTGGGATCTTTTTGTGAATTTCGTTTGCAAAGCCAACGCGAAGCTGGAGCGTATCACCCTGGACAGCAGCTAAGTAGCCAACACCATGGATCTCGAGCTTTTTCTCGTAGCCTTCCGAGACACCAATCACCATGTTTTGAATCAAAGCTCGCGTTAGCCCATGCAATGCTCGGCCTTCACGATCGTCCTTGAAACGAGAGACGACAACCGACTTGGCCTCTTCATCAACGGCAACAGAAACTTCGGAGCGATGGCTCCAAACCAGTTTCCCGAGCTTGCCTTCGACAGTGATCTCCTGGTCGGTGACGTTCACTTTGACGCCCGACGGGATCGTTATAGGTTTTTTACCAATTCTGGACATGGAATTTACCGAATGTATAGTGCCCTGGGTTTTTCCAGGGGATGCTTCAAATAATGCTTAAATTACTTCGCTTAGCCACTCTCTCGGCAGAGCCGAGGTCTTCATCACTACCACAACTCGCAAAGCACTTCGCCGCCTAGGTTTTTCTGGCGAGCCTCACGATCGCTCACCATTCCACGACTGGTGCTAATAATGGAGATCCCTAGGCCATTCAAAATGGGCTTCAAGCCGTTAGCTCGACTGTAAACACGACGGCCAGGCTTGCTCACTCGCTTGATGTGCCGAATCACGCGTTCACCGTTTGGCCCGTACTTCAAGTCGATGCATAGCTCTTTGCCAGGTGCATCTTGGGCATCTTGCTCGTGCCAATCCCAAATGTAGCCTTCACGCTTGAGCACCTCAGCCACGCCACGCTTCACTTTCGAGTGAGGCATTTGGACGATCGGCCGTTCAATGCGCACAGCATTGCGGATGCGAGTAAGCATGTCAGCGATCGGATCTGTCATCATAATGCTTAAATTCCCAAATGGGTTTCAATACCACTTTTGTTGAATGGCGAAAAATGAATAACGAACCCAATTTCTGCTCGTCATTCGTGCTTCGCCATTTCTTTCTTACCAGCTTGCCTTTTTTACACCTGGAATAACGCCTTGGTCGGCCAATTCACGAAAGCAAATCCGACAGATGCCGAACTTGCGATAAACTGCCCTAGGTCGGCCACAAATGCGACAACGCGATTCGCGTCGTGACGAATACTTCGGCTCTCTCAGCGCTTTGGCAATTTTTGATTTACTCGCCACGTCGGTTGCTTTCCTTTCGGTAGTGGTCGGTGGCTGGTGGCGAGTGGCTGGCAATTCCGCCATCATCCACCCAACACATCCCACCTCTTTGCTTTATGCTGCTGTATCTTCTGTTTGGAACGGCATTCCGAAACCACGCAATAGTTCACGGGCTTCATCATCTGAATCAGTCGTGCTACACAGGGCAATATTCATACCCTGCTGCCGCAGGTATTTGTCTGGGTTTAGCTCAGGAAACACTAGTAGTTCGCTTAGACCAAGGCTGTAGTTCCCTCGGCGATCAAATGCGGTTGGCTTCAAACCGCGAAAGTCACGTACCCGAGGCAGAGCCAACGAAATCAAACGGTCGAGGAACTCATACATCCGCGCGCCTCGCAAAGTCACCTTGCAGCCTATCGGATATCCTTCGCGTAGCTTAAAAGCAGCCACCGACTTGCGGGCTTTGCAAACCTGAGGCTTCTGGCCAGTGATTTCCGTCATCGCCGACACGGCCTCTTCTAGGTGCTTTTTGTCAGTAATC
>JAJDEE010000131.1 GCA_029259975.1 Planctomycetota bacterium | reverse complement strand
ACAGAGAGGATCCTCACGGGACCGGTTGATGAATCGATTCCTCAGACGCTGCTCAAGAAAAACCACCCAGGCGTGGGACGTAAAACGTACGCAATCACAAATATTTTTACTGAGGACTTGAAATCCCCATGGCAGTCACCGTAGCCCAAGGTCGACGCGAAGCGGCGAGCCTTCTTGAAATGCAATATCTCTGTAAAGAGGGTCGTGATTGATGATCCAGATCGAGTATCCGCTGTGGAGAGGTTAGCGGTTTGGCTTTTCAGGCCACAATGGAACGTTGCGTAAGGCAATTTCCTGCCCCTGCCAAAATGGCACTCCCTCCATCGCCCCACTCACTCGCTAAATCCTCGCTAAATCCCCGCCAAAACGCTAATTCCCTATCCTGACTCGACTTACGTCGAACCGCTGACTCTTGGCACGCCGCTTGCTTTTACAGGTTCGCACATGGCGTTCTAGCTGCCAAAATCGACCACTCCTGCGGTGCGTTGCATCGCGGTTATTTTTTACTTGCCACACACCACCCATCACACACCACCCATATTTACTGGAGTCAAAACGTGCCTAAGCAAATGGTATTTGAGGATGACGCCCGCAAGTCGCTCGCTGTGGGAGTCGAAAAGCTCGCCCGGGCGGTTCGTAGCACCCTTGGCCCTCGTGGCCGCAACGCGGTTCTTGACAAAGGTTGGGGCTCGCCCAAAGTGACCAAAGATGGCGTCACCGTGGCCGAGGACATCGACCTCGACGACCCGTACGAAAATCTCGGGGCGCAGCTCGTTAAGGAAGCTGCCAGCAAGACCAACGACGTCGCCGGTGATGGCACGACCACGGCGACCGTGCTGGCCGAAGGCATTTTTCGCGAAGGGCTTAAGATGCTCGCCGCCGGTGCAGACGCGATGGCCTTGAGCCGTGGCATTGCCAAGGGCGTCGAGGCAGTTTCCGCAGCGATCGAAAAGCAGGCCGAGCCGATCGACGTAAAAAACAAAAAGAGCTTGCAGCAGATCGCCACAATCGCAGGCAACAACGATCCTTCGATCGGTAGCGTGCTGGCCGAGGCGTTTGCCAAAGTTGGCAAAGATGGCGTCATCACCGTCGAAGAAGGTCGCGGCAACGAGACTTATGTCGATGTGGTCGAAGGCATGCAATTCGATCGCGGTTTTCTTTCGCCACACTTTGTGAACAACGAAGACGATCAGCTCGTCGAGTTCGAAAACTGCTTGGTGCTGGTTTACGAAGAAAAAATCTCGAATGCTAAAGACCTGATTCCGCTGCTCGAGGCTGTATCCAAAGCGAGCAAGCCGCTGTTGATCATCGCCGAAGATGTCGAAGGCGAAGCCTTGGCGACACTCGTCGTCAACAAGATGCGTGGCATCGTCAACGTATGTGCCGTCAAGGCCCCAGGCTACGGCGATCGTCGCAAGGCGATGCTGGGCGATATCGCTACACTGACCGGTGCGACCGCGATCTTCAAAGATCTTGGCATCAAGCTCGACGGTGTGCAGCTTTCCGACCTTGGCAAGTGCAAGAAGATTTTCATCAGCAGTGACAACACCACGATGATCAGCGGCGGCGGCAAGAAGGACGACATCGCTGGTCGCGCCGATCAGATTCGCAAAGAAATCGAAACGACCGATTCCGACTACGATCGCGAGAAGCTGCAAGAGCGGCTCGCAAAACTAGCCGGCGGCGTTGCCGAAATCAACTGCGGTGCCGCGACCGAGACCGAGATGAAAGAGCGCAAAGACCTGTTGGTCGATGCACGTGCCGCAACGCAAGCCGCCTTGGCCGAGGGCATTGTCCCCGGCGGTGGTGTGGCCTTGCTACGCTCCGAAAAGGCACTCGACAAGGTCAAGCTCGAGGGTGACGAAGCGATGGGCGTCGAGATTATCCGTAAGGTGCTCGACTATCCACTACGTTACATCGCCGAAAACGCCGGCGTCGACGGAGCGGTGGTCGTCAATCGTGTCCGCCAATCCAAGGGCAAGAACGACGGCTACAACGCCGACAAAGATGACTACTGCGACCTGATCGCCGCTGGAATCATTGACCCTGCAAAGGTAGTTCGCACCTCACTGCAAAACGCGGCCAGTGTCGCATCCTTGCTGCTGACGACCGACTCGTTGATCACCGATATCCCCCAAGACGAAGAAGAAGCTGCCGGTGGCCATGACCACGACCACGGCATGGGTGGCATGGGTGGCATGGGTGGTGGCATGGGCGGCATGGGCGGCATGGGCGGCGGTATGCCGCCGGGCATGGGCGGCATGGGTGGCATGCCAGGAATGATGTAAAACCCTTTCCTTATCGCAAACCAACTTCAATCAACACATTTTTCAGTAAATATAGTGCTTCCTCGAAGCGAAAAACTAAGGAACCCTAAAAATGGCTAAACTCAATCTCCGACCTCTCGACGATCGCGTCGTTGTTCAACCTTCCGAAGCCGAAGAAGTCACCGCCGGCGGCATTGTGCTACCAGACGCCGCTCAAGAAAAACCACAACGGGGCAAAGTCGTCGCAGTAGGGGCCGGCAAGTTGCTCGATAGCGGTAACCGTGGCGAGCTTTCGGTCAGCCTCGGCGACGAAGTCATCTACGGCAAGTACGGTGGCTCCGACATCGAGGTCGATGGCCAAGAACTCAAAATTTTGCGTGAGAGTGATATCCTCGCGATCGTCGTTTGAAGTTGTTAGTTCGGAGGCGCTAGGCGCTAGTTACTTGTCGTTGGCCAAAGGCTAATGGCTAGCAGGCGATCTACCAACCACAACCAACCACAACTTACAATTTACAACTTATTACTAGCGCCTAGCGCCTAGCAACTAAAAACTCTCCGAAGGAGACAAAAGTGGCAAAGCAACTGATGTTCGATGACTCCGCCCGCAGCAAGCTGCTCAAGGGTGTCGACAAACTGGCCGATGCGGTCGCAGTGACGATGGGTCCGACCGGTCGTAACGTGATTATCAACAAGTCGTTCGGCGGCCCGACCGTCACCAAAGACGGCGTGACCGTCAGCAAAGAAATCGAGCTGGAAGACCCGTTTGAAAATATGGGCGCCAAGCTCATCCACGAGGTCGCCGACAAGACCTCGTCTCTCGCCGGTGACGGCACGACGACGGCTACGGTATTGGCCCGCGCAATCCTTCGCGAAGGTATCCGCAACGTCGTGGTTGGTAGCAATCCGACCGCCGTCCAACGCGGCATTCGCAAGGCTGTCGAGGCAGCTGTTGCGCATCTCGACTCGATGTCGAAACCGGTTTCCGATAAAGAGCAAATCGCCCAAGTCGGTGCCATCAGCGCCAATAATGACAACGAAATCGGCGCGCTGCTGGCCGACGCAATGGAAAAAGTTGGCAAAGACGGCGTCATCACCGTCGAAGAAGGTCGCTCGACCGATACGACCTTGGACCTGGTCGAAGGAATGCAGTTTGACAAGGGTTTCTTGTCGCCGTATTTCATCAATCAGACTGCCGACATGGAATGTGCGCTGGACGATGCTTACATCTTGCTGCACGAAAAGAAGATCAGCAACCTGCGCGACTTGCTGCCAGTGTTAGAGCTTGTCAGCCAAAAAGGCAAACCGCTGATGATCATTGCCGAGGACATCGAAGGCGAAGCGTTGGCGGCGTTGGTCGTGAACAAGCTCCGCGGAATTCTCAACGTTTGTGCAGTCAAAGCTCCTGGGTTTGGCGATCGTCGTAAGGCGATGCTGGCTGATATTGCCACTCTCACCGGCGGCACGCTCATCAGCGAAGACCTGGGCATGAAGCTCGACACGGTTACGCTAGCCGAAATGGGCCGCGCGAAGAAGTTGACCGTCACGAAGGACGCGACCACGATCGTTCAAGGTGGTGGCAGCAACGAGGACGTGCAAAAGCGGATCGCTCAGATCCGCAAAGGCATCGAAGCCAGCACCAGCGACTACGACCGCGAACAGCTGCAAGAGCGGTTGGCCAAGTTGACCGGCGGCGTCGCAATTGTCTCGGTCGGTGCCAGTAGCGAAGCCGACATGAAGCAGAAAAAGGCTCGCGTCGAGGACGCGCTGCACGCCACACGTGCGGCTGTCGAAGAAGGCATCTTACCAGGCGGTGGTTCGGCGCTGTTGCGTTGCAAAGAATCTGTCCAAGCAGTCAAAGGCAAGGGCGACGAAAAGATCGGCATCGCGATTGTTGCCGGTGTGCTCGATGCTCCGCTACGTCAGATTGCCGACAACTGTGGACTTGATGGCAGCGTTGTCGCCGACGAGATTAGCCGCAAGGGTCAAAAAATCGGCTACGACGCCAACAACGGCGAATATGTCGACATGTTCAAGGCGGGCATTATCGATCCGACCAAGGTCGTCAAAACGGCGCTGACCAACGCGGCGAGCATCGCCGGTTTGATGCTGACGACCGAGGCCCTGGTCACCAATTTCGACGCCAAAGAGCAAGACAAAAAGGGCGTCGCGGGAAGCATCCGCTAGCCTGTCGCTGAATTGCAATTTTTCACAACGGGCCACTCGGCAACTTGCCAGTGGCCTTGTTGTGTGTTTTGAAAGAGTTTAACCACTACTGAACGCAGATAAACGCTAATTTTTTTTTGCGATCATTTTCATTCGCTCATCATTAGCGTTTATCAGCGTTCATTAGCGGTTCCAAAATTTCCTGAATTCATGGCCGACCAACGCGATTATTACGAAGTGCTTGAAGTCTCGCAAACCGCATCGGACGGCGAGATTTCGACGTCGTATCGTAAACTGGCGATCAAATACCACCCCGACAAAAATCCGGGTGACGACGAAGCGATTGCCCGTTTCAAGGAGGCGTCCGAAGCGTTCGAAGTGCTCAACGATTCGGAAAAACGCCAGCGCTACGATCGCTACGGCCATGCGGGCGTCAATGGTCAATCGGGCAGCGGCGGGGGCTTCTCGGATGTTGAAGATATCTTCTCAGCGTTCGGTGATATCTTTGGCGATTTATTTGGCGGCGGTGGTCGAGGTCGAAGACGTGTGCGCAAGGGCCGCGATGTGCGGTGCGATGTTTCGCTGACGTTGCAAGAAGCCGCCCAAGGCGTTCGCAAGACCGTCCAATTCCAACGGCACGAGCCTTGCCTCAAATGCAAAGGCTCTGGCGCCGCCGAAGGCAGCAAACGCGAAAAGTGTTCCTACTGCGGCGGGCATGGCCAAGTCGTGCAGCAGGCCGGCATCGTCCGCGTGCAAACGACCTGCCCGGCGTGCAAGGGCGAAGGCTCTTCGATCAAATCTCCCTGCCGACCTTGCCGCGGCTCAGGGCATACTCTCAAAAAAGTCAAAGCCGAAGTCGAAATCCCCGCGGGCGTCGACGATGGTATGCAGGTTCGCATCACCGGCCAAGGCGAGCCGAGTCCCAATGGTGGACCATCGGGCGATTGTTATTGCGTCGTCGCGATCTTGCAGCATTCGTTGTTTGAACGCGAAGGACAGCATCTCATTTGCCGGGTACCGATCACCTATTCGCAAGCCGCACTCGGCGCGACGCTCGAAGTCCCCACACTCAACGGCCCCGGTGAAGTCGAAGTCCCACCCGGAACCCAATCGGGCGATGTCTTTCGGTTGAAAGGGCAGGGGATGCCCGATCCTCGGATGGTCGGTCTGGGCGACCTATTGGTGCAGGTGAACATCGAAGTGCCCAAAAAAGTGACCAGCGAAGAAGCAGACCTACTGCGTCAACTGGCCGAAATCGAACACAAAAATGTCGCGCCCCAACGCAAAGGTTTTTTCGACAAGGTGAAAGAGTATTTCAGCCCGGACGAGCAAGAAGCTAAATCGCCAAACACAAAATAGGATCATAAGACGGATGACTGCTTCCCCAAGCGACGAAAACAACCCGGAAGTTCCCGATTCGACCGATGCCATCGCCGCAGCGGTTCAGCAAGCGTGCACCGAAGATGCCGATAATGCCGAACCCGTAACCAACATCGAATCCGAACTAGCAGCCGAAAAAGATCGCCTCCTGCGTCTACAAGCCGAGATGGAAAATCTGCGCAGCCGCACAGCGCGCGAGATCCTCGACGAACGTCGCTACGCTGCGCTGCCCATCGCTCGCGACCTGCTGCCGGTGCTCGACAACATCAACCGCGCCATTGAGGCGGCCGAGCAAATCGAAGCCGCCGAACAATCGGGCGACGCCGACAGCCTGCTCGAAGGTTTCAAGCTCGTCCGACAGCAATTGCTCACCGTACTCGAACAACACCACTGCAAGCAAATCGTGACGGTCGGCCAGCCGTTCGACCCACAAGTCCACGAAGCGATCCTGCAACAACCGTCCGATGAGCAACCGGCCAACCATATCTTGCAAGAAACCCAAACCGGCTACCAGCTCCACGACCGCGTGGTCCGCGCGTCGCAGGTGATCATTTCGTCGGGGCCGGCCGAGGGGTAGCAACCTGCGCGACATACGATCGTATTAACGTGGTTTTTGCCCGCGAAAAGACGTGAAAGGGCCTGGAATTGTCTTTTTGCGTTTTTCCGTGTCTTTTTCGGGCATTTTACCTCCAAACCGGCCAAGAATCGTTGCTATAACCCAAGCCCAGAATCAGTTACAACGATGGAGTGCAATACGTGTAAGATTCGGCCTGCGAAGTCAACCACAACGACACGACGGACACAACGAATCATCTGCGTCGTGCCCGTCGTGTCGTCGTGGTTCACTTTTTCGTGAACGGATTTTTGCCTGTTCGCGAAAACATGCTTTCCAATCACCAACCACTATCCACCAACCACCCCCACCATGCCCACTTACGATTACGAATGCGACGCCTGCGGGCACGAATTTGAACTTTTTCAATCGATCACTGCTCCAGTCAAACGCAAGTGTTCGGAGTGTGGTAAGCTCAAACTGCGCCGGCTGTTCGGCACCGGTGCGGCGGTCGTGTTCAAAGGCTCGGGCTTCTACGAGACCGATTACCGTAGCGAGTCGTACAAAAAAGGTGCGGAGAGCGCCAAGAAGTCGAAGGAAAAATCGAAAAAGTCGTCAGACAATGGTGGTGACACAAAATCGTCTTCTAAAGGGTCGTCTTCCAAGGAATCTACACCGAAGAAAAGTGATTCGAGCGATTAGCCATGCGTTGCCCTACCTGCAATCTCGAATTTGAAGTCGAGGCCTCGCCTGCGAAGCCGTTTTGCAGCGAGCGTTGCCAGACGATCGACCTAGGGCGCTGGCTCGACGAGACGAATCTCCTTCCGCACGTTCCCGACCCTGAGGACGATGAGACGCCAGAGGACAACTGGTCGAAAGAATTACCTACCGATGCCTGAACCTCAGCCTCATCAGCAGACCGTGGCGCATTCTACTGGCGTCGTCCACGAAATTCGCTGGTCAGAAATTTGCCCCTGGCTAATCTTGATCAAGGCGTTGCGCGTGACGTTGATGATTCGTGTGCTGGTGTTAGCCACAGTTGGCGTTTTATTGGCACAGTGGGGTAGTGCAAAAATTGACCGTTTTTTTTCATTGGAACGTCCTTCGCTGACGCGGATCACCGATACGCCATTGGCAGGCAGTCTGGTTTCCAACCCTGTCGATGCTGAGCGGCTAGTGAACTTTGTTCCAATTCAAGAGAACCTCTTGCCCAGTCCACTATTGCGAGGCTGGTTGTGGTTGTCGCAACCTTTTCTGCGGCTCGCAGATCGTGATCTCACTTGGCATTCGTCGCTTGGTTTATTGGCGCAGGGTTTCTGGATGATCGGTCTGTGGGCAGTTTTCGGAGGCGCGATCGCGAGGATTGCCGCTTTGTTTCTGACCCGTGGCGAGACACTCGGCCCGCTGGTCGCGCTGCGCGATGCGGTCACCGTTTGGCTAGGCACAACCGGCGCACCGTTGATCGCGTTGCTCGCCGCTACTGCCTTGGCAGTTCCGTTGGCGCTGTTGGGCTGGCTGCTTCGATTCGAAACGTTTGCATTCATTTCCGGGTTACTCTGGTGCTTTGTGCTGGCTTGGGGCTTAATGCTAGCGTTCGTGCTGGTGCTGTTTCTCGTTGGCTGGCCGTTGATGTGGGCTTGCTTGGGTGTTGAACGCAGCGATGCCTTCGATGGTGTGTCGCGCTGCTACGCTTATGTTTACCAGAGGCCGTTACATTTGGTGTTTTTTGTGCTTGTGGCGGCGCTGCTCGGCTTGTTGGGAGAGGCGGTGGTCGGTTACTTTGCAGCCGCGATAGTGACTTTTTCTGAGTGGGC
>JAJDEE010000014.1 GCA_029259975.1 Planctomycetota bacterium | reverse complement strand
GGCCTCGAAGGCTGGTCGTCTTGCCTTGGTCAAGCAATTGCTTGCAGCCGCTGGCGACCAGCACGGTACGCATGTAGGCTTTGGCCTGTGAGAGATCAAAAAGCTGTCGGCGGTTTTTGTTGTTGCCCATCTCGATGATCCGCTTGCGAGGGCTATAGCGGATGTTCGACAGCGTACGCGACGGAATATCGACATGCGGATCGCGGTTGGCGCTGGCCGCCTTAACGACACGATCGGCTAGGCCGGTGAGCCGAGACATCGTCTTCTTGTCGCGCGGCGAGAGCTTGACTTTGGGTTTGCGAGCGGTGCGGGCTGGGCGTTTTTTGGCCATTTGTGAGTTCTTGTTTTCTATTGTTGTAGTTGATTTAGTGTTCGCGTTTACCCATGATTTGTGCTTGGACGATTCGCACAACTTGCAGACGCAAGTCCACACGATAGATCACTGCAACAGGCGACAGAATCAATACTCGGTGAGAATCTGTGTCTCGTGATTCTCCCGAGAGCATCGGCGAACTGAGTAGTTGGCGGTCAATTCCTTCGAGTGCGTCCATGACCTCGCTTTGTCGCACTTTACCAAGTTTGGACCATTCGTCAGTAAAACGACGGAGAATTTCTGGCGACCACGTAATTTGGTAGCTCACGACAGCTCCCGTAACCCCTGCAATAATTCCTCTGTAGTCAGCCACGGGCCAGGCTCATTGCATCGGCGATCGATTTCCTCAGCGGTTAGCTCTGGGAATAGCGAACGCGGATCTTCGATCTTCTGTGGAAGTGGCTCAGCTCGGCCAACCATTTGCCCCGTTTCGTCGTAGAGTTCTACAATGCCATCAGCATCAAGCAATTTCTTTTTTTGCTCGTCATCTATTGTGATTCGGATCATGATCCTTGCTCCATGTTGGTGAACGACAGGCTCATTACCATTCTACTCAAAATCAGGGGATTTGGCACTCGTAGCGAAAGTCTATTCTTCTTCGTACTCTTCCTCCGCTTCGACTTCCACATCAACCCGGTTGATCGCTGCCTTGTGCGTCGACGGATCGACGATTAGCACGTTGGCGCCGAGGTCGAGGTCTTCGGGCTTTTCGTCGATCGGACGACCACGGTCGTCGAGCTTCATGTCGGCGGCGGCGGTGTGTTTTTTGGCGACTTTGACGAGCTGTTCGTACAGCTCTTTTTCTTCGGCGGCGTTGATGATGCTCACTGCGGTGGCGACCTCTTTGAGGTAACGCAGGAATATCTCGCGGCGGTCGGATTGTTGCTTCACCTTGAGACGGCGACGCAGGTACATACCGAGCTTGCGTCCGACGGCTTGCAGGCCGAGGCGGATTTCTTTTTGAATTTCGGGGTAGTTGGCGATCGCTTCTTTCGATTCGCTGGTGAACGGAACCCACACACTAGCGACATGTACCATCAGCGCGACGGGGCCTTTGGGCATCGCACCGCGTGATTGGCTCAGGCCGTAACCACGCCAGTTGGTGGCGAGCACCGTTTGTGTGACCGCACAGCCGGACTGTTGGAATTGAAGTGGGACACGGTTGGCGTAACGCATCACTTCCATCTGCTGGCCTTCGGCAACGTTGACATTTTTCATGGCCCCGTAGAGCTTTTGCCGTTCTTTCGGCTTGAGCTTGCGAGGGTTTTGGCGAGTTTTGAGTGTGGCGGCCTTCACGAGTTTGTCGGCCGCTTCGCCGCCGAGGCCGTTGAAGGTGTGGATCAAAAACTGGCGAACGGTGCGCGTGTCGGTCTCTTCGAGTAGTTCGAGCAACAAGTCTTCGGTGATGTTTTGTGTCGGGGCACTGCCGCCGTAGGCGAGGCCGACTTCGATTTGAAAGGGATTGCCGCGATAGACCGAAGGGGGGCGGGTGGCGGCGGCGTAGAATTCGCCGGGCACAACTTGATGCAAGCCTTTGAGGATTAGCTCTTCGCCGATCGGACAGATGCAATCGGTCGCGGGTGGGCTGATTTTGGTTTGCTGGATTGTTTGATAAAGCTTGTCGGCCTGCGTGCGGTCGAGTTTGCGAACGTTCGCGCGACTGCTAACTTTGGCACCTTCGCAAATTCGCTTGGCAACGCCCGGCGTTACTCGCGAAAACTTGGTGCGGAAGAACTCGCTCGCACTCATCGACTCCGACTCTTCGAGCATCTGCGCCAAGCGGCCAAGCTCGATGCCGTAGGGGTGCGGCTTGATTTCTTTTGGCTCGGGCGGCAGCACGGGGGCCGAGCGTTCGTATTCGAATTCGTAATCGTCGGGGTCGAGGTAGTGCAGCGTGATGTGCGGATTGGCGATTGCCGTTTGCTCAAGATATTCGTCAACGCTACCACGTCCGCGGACAAACTTGGCTTCCAACTCGATCGTCACGCGCGTGCCGTGCGGTTGGTCAACCCACTCGATACCGTGTTTTTCAATGTAGGCGGTGCCTTTTTCGCCGGGTGGGATGTCGACGCCTTCGCCTCTGTTGTTGAGGATTTTGGGCTGGTTGATTTTGGTGTCGATCTGGATCTCGTAGTAGTGCGCCGGTTTGCGCACCGAAACCTTCGAGATGATTTTGATCGGCTTGCCGGTCGTCTGTACGCCATACATACCGGCGGCGCTGATGCCGATGCCTTGTTGGCCGCGACTTTGACGCAGGCGGTGAAATTTGGAGCCGTAGAGCAGCTTGCCGAAAATGAGCGGGATTTGTTTTTTCAGAATCCCGGGGCCGTTGTCTTGGATGCCGACCTTGTAGCGATTGTTGCCCGTCTGTTCGATGTGGACCCAAATCTCGGGCAAAATGCCGGCTTCTTCGCAGGCATCAAGCGAGTTGTCGACGGCCTCTTTGACCGTTGTGAGCAGCGCCTTGCGTGGGTTGTCGAAACCGAGCAGGTGGCGGTTTTTGGCGAAGAATTCGCTGACCGAAATATCACGTTGGCTGGCGGCCATCGCTTTGGCAGTGCTGCGACGTTTCGGCGCGCCGTTGCTACTAACCTTCGCAGCTTTGGCGGTAGTCGATGTTTTGGTGCGCGCAGACGCTGGCTTTTTATTAGCCGGCTTTTTCTTTTTGTTCTTAGCAGTCGCCAAGGTGGCGTCTCCAATTGTTCGTGGGCAGCGGCTGGGTGAGTTTAGTGATTGGGCAAATTATAGCGGCAATTTAGCTGTTTACCCAGAGCGCGCCGGTTCGGCGATTGACCAATATCCAAGCCCCAATGACCAATGCCGACAAGCAAAAATCGCTTTTCCATTGCCCATCGGAGCTTGGGCGTTGGGTATTTATTCGTCTCTTTCGGCACTCGTCACAATTCAATCCATCACTATTTCCCTCACATAAAAACTCATCGTTAGGACCCGAATTGGACGACATCCTACGGTAGAGACCCCCACAAGCTGAACCTTGGCCTTACGTGGCCACCCACCCGGTTCGGATCCCCGCAAGCTTAGACCCACCCCCATGGCTCGCACTCAACGCATGTAAGCAACCAATATGTGGTGCTTGCTTGCCCGCCGCAGCCAGAGGGAATCGCAAGGAGGCGATTTATGCCCATTCGTAGTATGACCGGCCGTATTGTCCGCGCCAGTTTGGTCGTGTGTCTGTTGGCTGGCGTTTGGCAGAGTTGCCAATCCGCGCAAGCCAAAGAAGGTCGTTGGAAAAAGAGGATCAGCTATCAGGACAAGAACGATTTGTTTGCGAACTACCAAGTCGGCCCACACCCTAGCGGCACGGCTGCGCAGATGTACGTTTCGCCGCTGCCCACGCCTCCGCAGGTCGGTCACACTTACACGACCTACCAGCCGCTGATGCCGCACGAATATATGTACAAGCACACACGTTCGCACTACGCCTATCAGCAAGGCAGCGGATGGACTCGTTCGAAGGTACGCTATCGCACTCGCGGCTTGCGTATCCAGGACTGGCTGCATGACTTGAATCCGCGTTTTTGATTTTGCCGTAGGATTGGCTTCTAGCCTGTCCGCCCAGACACTGTTCATTGACAGGCTAGAAGCCTGCCCAACGTGACTTGAACAATACACACCAACTCCGCGAAAAGGATCTTATCGTGGTTAAGAAAATTTCACTTTGTGCCATCGCGCTATGGCTGACGGTTGCTACGTTCGAAACTTCAACCGAAGCTGCTGAGTCTCGCTACCTGTGGGCGAAGACTCGACGTGCTCCGCAGTACAATTGGCACGCCAACTACGGACACTCCGCCTATGGCCAGCCAGTAGCGCTCGTTGTACCGCCGACGGCACAGATGCAGACGAATTGGAGCTGGGGGGCACCCAGTGCACACTTCAGCCGTATCGACCATCAGTTTGGTCGCGATTATCCAGGTGCAGGCCCGTTTGGCGGTGGTTTCCGCAACACGCCAGCTTCGCCAAGCAACATGCAGCAGTTTGGCGTGCATTACGTGCGTGGGCCTTGGTATCCGACGCAAAGGTAGTGCTGGGGGCTTGTTGCAGGGGGCTAGTTTTGGCTGTTTGACTACTCCCGCTCCCTTACGGTCGGGGTTCGCCTGTTTGGGGTCGGGGTTCGCCAGATTTTGGGGTGGGGCTTGCCTGTTTTTCTGAGTACAAAATTTTCGTGAGCTGCCGCAGCTTCTTGGCTTGTCCCCTCTCGCCAAGGCTGTCGAGCAGCGTAAGCCGTGCCCGGCGGCCGCGCCACCAGCGTGGGCCGCCGGGCTTGCTTCGTTTTTCGAGGGATAGCCAGACTCGCAGCGCCTCGCGCAATTCGGACTTATCGGCACTTTTTGAAAGTAGCTCAGCGTAGGTTTCTACTAGCTGCGCGTCGTTGGGAGCTCCTTGGAGCAAGTTGCGATAAATCGCTAAAGCCTGCGCGCGTTCGCCCTGGGTAGCTAGTGTTCGGGCTTGATTGCGTTGCACCTCGAGATGCTGTGCCTGTTCCAACCAGCGTTGTGCTCTTTTGGCAGACGGCTGCTCGGGCCATTGTAGCAAATGCTCTTTCAGCAGCACGAGATAGCGTTCAAATCTCTCGTTGCGTTCTTCTGGCGCCGATTTGCGTACTAACTGGGCGGCTATGCCAATCGCAATCAGGTGTACGCTAGCGGCTTCGTCGTGCTGCGGATGCTGCTGGGCCAATTGGCGAAAGCGAGACAGCGCCGCCACCAATTGTTCTTGTTCGCGAACGATTGCAGCGGACGTTTTGAGGGCTTGAAATTGCTGCTCAGTTCGGTTTTGGGCTGCTTGCAACGTGGCGATTCGGTCGTAGGTCGCGACCGACTCGTTCAGTTTGCCGCTGGCGTAAAGTCGGGCGGCAGCGTAGTTGAGCAATGTTAGGTCTTGGTGAGCTAAGGCAAAAGTCAGGTTGCCGGCGTCGAGCTCGAGATAGATTTTTTCTCTTTCAAGTTGAGACTCCACGGTTGCTGGTGGTGACAAACTCAGCCAATGCTCAACGAGTTTGGTGGCCTGAGCGTGTTTCTTCGACAGACGTAGGCAAACAATTTGCTCTAGGCGAGCTTGCCAGACACTTTGTTCGTCGATGGGCTGAGAGGCGATCTGGGAAATTTGTTCCAGAGCTAGGCTCAAAGCGTTGACGTGGTCGGCGGACGTTGCCGGATAGCAAAGTGCCTGATTGCGATACGCGCGGGCGAGCTGCACTTTGAGGTTGCGACCGAGCGATTCTAGCTCACGGACCGTCCAGCTATTTTTATCGCGTTGAGAGGGCCGTCGCTCGTAGGTTTGGCTTAAGAGCTTGGCGATTTGTGTTTGCAAGTTGCGAATACCAGAGATTGCTACTCGGCACTGTTGGCGGATGGGGTCCATCTCCACACCCTGCTTGCCGGCTAGCGAGGCTTCTTCGCGGTCGGTTTCCGTTCGTGACAGTCGTTCGAGGGTTTGTTGTAGAGACTTGTAGAGAGGGCGTGACTGAAGTGCCTTGTAGTTGGGCGCATTGTTTTTCTGAGCTTGAGTGATCGTATTGGCCAGCATTAGCAGAAAAACGACCAAAAATGTTATTGAGCCTTTCATTTCGCCGCCTCGACAACGAATTGAATCTGCTTGAATCCTGCTAGTCGGCATTGGTCGTAGACGTCGATGGACGAGCCAAGCGGGGTCTCATCTTCGATGTCGAGCAAGACGGGCAGGGTATCGTCGACACCAGCCAAGGCGACCAACAAGTCGGCAAGCCGCGTGAGCGTTGAGCAGTTTTGGCCGTTGATCGAGAGGAGCAATTTTTTTTCGCCCTGCGAAACGGTTATCAGAACACGCTCTAGCTCGACTTCAGTAAACTTTGGCGGCAAGCTAACGGCTGATGCGCCGGTCAGTTTCAATGGAGTGGGCAAAATTGCTTCGGGAATCTGAAAGTTTGCGGTACAGACGAAAAAGATGAGCAGCAAAAACACGACGTCGATCATCGGCGTCATCGAGACGCTGAAGGCACGTTGCATGGTTGAGGAATGAGGGATATGCATGAGGAGGATCGAGGATCGAGGATCGAGGATTTAGCGAGAGGGAATGGAACTCGCTCCTCGCCCCTTTTCAACTACGGCAAACGAAACGTTCCAAACTTGTGCTTCTGCGCAGGCGAGCAACAAGGGTTCGATGTGCCGGTAGGCGGTCGCGCGGTCAGCGCGGATGCGGACTTCTAGGTTCTTGGAAGTTTCTTGCCGTTCGACCTCGAGTCGGCGGCTGATTTCTTGTGGCATCACTGCTTCGCTCCCCAAAAGTAGCTGGCCACCGGCGAGG
>JAJDEE010000130.1 GCA_029259975.1 Planctomycetota bacterium | reverse complement strand
GAGCGGCAGTTGTGAGAATTACCCTGATGGCGAAAGAGTTGCTTAAAAATTAACCACGACGACACAACGGACACAACGTAAAATCTACGTTGTGTCCGTTGTGTCGTTGTGGTTCACTTCGTTTGTGGCAAAAATGAATGTCGGTTGGGGCAGGTAAATACTCAAAGTGAAAACCGCCAAGGACGCCAAGAGCGCCAAGTTACTCTTATTGCCTTTTTCATGGAGAAGGATGCCGTGTCGACAGTCAGCAGATAATTCAGTGCCGTGGCATTCATTATCCACCATTTTCTTGGCGTCCTTGGCGATCTTGGCGGTTTCTCTTTTCTATTTGAGTAAATACCTATCTGCAGCTCGCCGACTACCGTTTTGTAGTCCTTTGCCATCGTAAATTGCGATTTACTGCGGTTTTTTGACAGCGGCCCCTAAACCGCACTTTCGTGGTTCGGGGTCTACCCTTAAAATTGTCATCTTTAGAGAATGCCTAATTTCTTTGGCTGTTTTCTGCGAATCTAATCTTTGCCACTGGGAAAATACCCCCAGTTCAAAGTCGATCCCTTTACGAGCAAACCTATGCGTATTGTTATCTTAGGAGCTGGCACTGTTGGCGGCTCGATTGCCTCGCTGCTTTGCCTGCACCGGCACAGTGTGACTATTGTCGATTCCAATGGCGAACGTGTCAGGCACATTAACGAAACACTCGATGTGCGAGGCATCACGGGGTCGGCATCGCAGTCGAGCGTGTTGTTTCAGGCAGGCATTGGTAGCGCCGATCTTTGCTTGGCAGTGACCGGCGACGACGAAGCCAACATCGTAGCGGCAAGTATGGCCAAGGCAATGGGTGCAAAACGTGCTGTCGCGCGGGTCTATGCGCCCGTGTTTCGTGATTTAAGCACGTTTGACTATCAGCGGCATTTCGGCATCGATCGCCTGCTCAGCTTAGAGCATCTAACGGCTTTGGAATTGGCCCGTAACATTCGCCATCCCGGTTCGGTCGCGGTCGAAAACTTGGCACGGGGCGCGCTGGAAGTTCACGAAGTGGTTGTGAACGAACAAGAAAAAGGTGTTGGCAAACTACTAAAAACGTTGAATTTGCCAACCGGCATACGAATTGGTTCGATCAGTCGCGATGGCAAGACTTGGATCGCGGGGGCAGAAGATCAGATCGAGGTCGGCGACCGGTTGACGATCATCGGCAAGCGGACCGATATCGACGAAGTGAAAGAGATTTTCTGTGCCAAGTCTCACGAAAAATTGGGCGTCGTGATCGCCGGTGGTGGCGAAACTGGCTATCATTTGGCCACTGCACTTGAGGGACAACGGTTTGGGGTCGTGCTGATGGACAACGACCGCGAACGTTGCGACTTTTTGGCCAGCCATCTCAAGCAAACAGTCATCGTCAATAGCGACGCAACACGACGAGCTTGTTTAGAAGAAGAACGCGTCGGCAGCGCCGATGTGTTCGTCGCTTGTATCGGCGACGACGAGAATAACATCATGGCGTCGGTCGAAGCGCGAGACATCGGGGCCAAAATGATCATGGCGCTGGTGAGCCGGCCAGACTACGCCCACGTCGTCGGAAAGCTTGGTATCGATCAAGTCGTCAGCCCGAGAGAAGTCGTGGCGAAACAGGTGCTTGGCTTCCTAAGCAACGGTCCGACGGTCTCGCGTACAACGTTGAGCGAGGACAGCGGACTGAGTGTTTTAGAAATTGACGTGATGCCCGATTCGTTGGCGACCGAGCATGTGCTGGCCAATCTCGAATTGCCATCGCAGTGTCTCGTCGCTGCTGTTATTTCCGAAGGGTATTCGAGGGTGCCTGGCGCCGACAATCGTTTCCATGCTGGCGATTCGGCAATCGTGTTAGTCGCGGACGATGTGATCGAGGACGTTGAAGCAGTTTTTGATAAGCCACGTGGTTAAATCAACTTTTGACAGCCCTACGAGTTGTCAAAACATTTGTTAGGCGCATTGCAGTACCAAGGCTCCTTGGGAGGGTGTTGTTGCAAAAGCCGTTGCCTCGACGCCGGTTTGCTTGCGATAGCAATCGCAAACCTTACTGGCAATCTCGTTGGCAGCGGCTGCTTTCACCAAGCTGACTGTGCAGCCACCAAATCCGCCGCCAGTCTGCGTGATCCCACGACGCCACGCTCGCAGCCCAAACGGTTGCAGGCCGGCCAAATCGCTCCTGGAACACGATCGAGGCGCGCTCGGCAAGCGCAGTCAAAGAGAGAGCTTGATTCATGAGACTCTAGTTCTGCTAGAAAATTGCTGGTCTACAAAGAAAAGCCCGAGATTTCGCCTCCGTCACGGGTCGACATCGCGCGCCAGACAACTCTCTGGATATCTTCAGCGGCGAAATGCACTGATCCATCAAGCAAGGCGACGTTAACCCCGCCAGGATGGTAGCTGCGGGCGGTAATGGCGGCGTAGGTTGGCTGCGTGCCGCTATTGCCTTCTTTTTGCGAGTTGACGTCGATGTCGAAAACAAGCCCCACGTCTTCGAATCTCACAAAAGTGTTCGGCGTGAAGACGGTCGTAAATCCGCTGTGGTGGACCCGCCCGTCAGGCCATTCAGTGTGGCCGGTGTTGCTGTTGGTATCACTGCCGAGTTTTTTGCTTCCGTCGGTTGGCAATTGATTGGCTTCGTCGGGGATCGCTGAGCCGGGATTAGTAGCTGTGTTGCGGATGTAGGGCGTAAAGGCCTTGACTTCGGCGAAGGCGAGTGTGTTGCTAAGCCCGTCTTGAACTTGCGCGGCTCGTAGTCTGACGTTGACGGCGAAAACACCATCGCCCGTGTTGGACGAATCAGTAGGGTCGTAGACCAGCCACTGTCCGAAATTCCCGCCGTAGGTGTGCGGGTAAACTTTCGGAGCACCAGTGTCCGAGAGGCGAACCGTATCGTTGGCTTCGCTGGGGCAAAGATACATCGGTATGCGTCGTGTGGGTACGCCACCGGTTTTATTGGCCCCCTTGTCCCAGGGGAGATCAAAGTCGATCGTTGCAAAGGCAGCGCCTTCTTCCAGAAATGGCAGCAGTCGCGCCTGAATCGACCACGAGCCATTGTTCGTTTTCAACGTGTTGCCCGGTACGATTTCAAAACTAGCTGGGTAATTGCCTGCGATCGATTCGTGATTGGTGAGAGCCAACGTGATTTGCTTGAGATTGTTCACGCAAGAATTTCGCCGAGCCGCCTCTCGAGCAGCCTGCACAGCAGGAAGCAGCAGTGCTACCAACACACCAATAATCGCAATCACCACCAATAGCTCGACGAGCGTAAAAGCTCTAGACGAGAAAACTGTTTGACTTTTCGGTGACATATTTGCCATTCTTTCTGCAGATATTTAACACTGTTCGCAGAGAAACCTCCTGACGTCGCAATCTAGGCTAGCAAAACGCATTATTCAGCACAACTGTCCTCGATCTCAATTAAAAATGCGTTGGCTCGCGGCTCAAAAACTGTCCGCGACCAAGCTCGCCAACAAACTCCCCGTCGCGTGCCTGCACCTCGCCTCGCACCGTCACAACGCTCGGGCGCCCGGTAATTTCCCAGCCCTCGTAGGCGCTGTAGTCGACATCCATCAGCTGCGTTTTGGCGGAAATTTGCCCGCGGTACTCAGGGTCGTAAATCACTAGATCGGCGTCGCTGCCGACCTGGATAGTCCCTTTGCGGGGATAGAGGCCGAAGAGCTTGGCGGCTTGCGTGCTGGCAGCGTCGACGAACGTGTTGAGATCGAGTTGGCCTGGGCAGACACCATGCGTGTAAAGCAGATTCACGCGGTCTTCGATCGAGGGAATGCCATTGGGGATTTTTGTGAAATCGTCTTTGCCCATGTCCTTTTGACCTGCGAAATCGAACGGCGCATGATCGGTGGCTACGGTGCTGATCAGCCGCGACCGCAGGCTCGCCCAGAGCACCGGTCGGTGAATCGGATCGCGCAGCGGGGGCGACATCACGTATTTCGCGCCCTCAAAGTCGGGCAACTCGGCACAGGAGCTGTCGAGCGTGAGATAAGGAATCACCGTTTCGACCCAAGCATTCACGCCGCGTAGCTGAGCTGCTTGCACGGCTTCGAGTGCGTCGCGGCAGGAAGTATGCACACAGTACACGTGGGCGCCGGTCATTTCGGCGAAGGTCATCAAGTGGTGCACACCCTCGGCTTCGACACGTGGTGGTCGCGAGCGTTCGTGCCACTCGGTGTCGGTTTTTCCCTCAGAGATTAGTTTTTCTTGTAACGCCGCGACGAGAGTTTCGTTTTCGCAATGGGCCGTGACGATCACGCCTAGCTCTTTGGCCAACGTGAGCGTGTCGAAAAGCTCTTGGTCGGTGACGCCAAAGGCTCCTTTGTAGGCCATGAAAATTTTGAATGACGAGATGCCCCGATTAACGATCTCGCGCAGCTGGGCTTCGGCAGATTCGTCGTACCGCGACACGCCCATGTGAAAGGTGTAGTCGCAGGCAGAAATGGCTGCTTTTGATTTCCACAGCTCGAAAGTTTCCAGCGGCTCCTCATCGCGGCTGGGACAACACATTTCGATCAGCGATGTGGTGCCCCCCACCAGCGCCGCACGACTAGCCGAATCGTAGGTGTCTTTAGCGTAAGTGCCCATGAACGGCAGGTAGATGTGGACGTGCGGGTCGATGAACCCTGGAAAGACGTATTTGCCGGCCGCGTCGACGACTTCGGCGTCAGACGGCGCATCGAGGTGCGGGGCAATTTGCGTGATTACCTCACCCTCGCAGAGAATGTCGGCCACATAGTCGTCAGCGGCGGTGATGATCCGGCCGTTCTTAATCAATAATGTCATTTGTGATTCCTAAGGAGGAGGATGCCTCATTTTCGGATTACTCCGGGCAAGGTCAAGACGTTTGTAGCGGAAATAGTGGTTCGTGCGGAAAGTACCTGTATCACTCCACACTGCCTGACAGAACCTGCTGCCGTGGCGGCGTCTGCAAGCTACTTTTGCACTGTAAGTCTGCGATCCTGTACATCTACCTCTGCCTCAAAAGCTGGGTGGGTCGGATCGGAACTCCTTGACAGTGTTGGACCGAGGTACTTTCGGATGCAAATCAAGAGCCGCTTCTTTCTGGTCGCACTTCTCGTGGCAAGCCAAGCGGCTTGCCTAGGGTTTGGGGTCGTCTGGGCGACTGGGTGGCTGTGGAATACCTTCGAGGTTGTCGTTCACGAGCATGTTTCTGCGAAAGGGCAGGCGCTGGCGCAGGAGCTGGCACTAGACGTCTCGAAACTACAGCTAGAAAGCGCCGATCCAGGCACCGCAGATTGGCGGCAGCTACAGAACTTGTGCGAAGTGGCGGCTGTGCCGCACAACGGATTTGCATGCATCATGCGAGCCGACAACGGCGCCATGCTTTGCCATCCCAACCTCAACGAAGACCCTGGCTTGCTCAGGCTTTTCCCGGGTCGTTGCCTGCTGAAGACCGACACAGACGCAGTACCGATCATCACGCTCATGGACGAGACGAACAAGGCGGGGGCAAGAGTCATTACAGGCAAGGTCGAGCTTGATGGAGACTTGCACGACTTCACGGGATACCGTTTGCCCGATTTGAACGCGGTACTGGCTGTCTATCAATCGGATACGGCCATCGGTCAGTTCGTCGCTTCCGCGATCCGGCCGGTCATGCAAGTCGGCTACGCCCTCACCGCGTTTATCGTTGGGGCGACCGGTATTATCACGGTCTTTTTGACAAACCGCTACGAGGCAAACCTTGTCGAGGCAAACTCGCAATTGGAAAAGAAAGTCGAGCAGCGCACTCGCTCGTTGCTTCGCACGCGTAACGCTGTTATTTTTGGCCTCGCCAAGCTGGCCGAGTCACGCGATCGCGACACGGGCGACCATTTGGAACGTATTCGCTCGTACGTCACAATTCTGGCGAGCGAATTGGCGAAAAACAACCCAGAGATCGACCACCACTACGTTTCCGACTTGGCGATTGCCTCGTCGTTACACGATATCGGCAAGGTCGGCATTCCCGATGCTGTTCTGCTTAAGCCGGGACCACTCACTCGCACCGAACGCCAAGCGATGCAGCTGCACACCGTCCTGGGCAGCGAATGCCTGGCGGCAATCCAAAAGCAGTTGGAAGAGGACGATTTTTTAGCTTTGGCGCAAGAAATAGCCGTGTCGCATCACGAATGGTGGGATGGCACTGGCTACCCTAGCGGCATCGAAGGCAAAAAAATTCCTCTGGCGGCTCGAATTGTAGCGCTCGCCGATGTCTACGATGCGTTGACCACCGCGCGTCCCTACAAAGGCCCCGTTTCGCATGCCGACACTCGCGAGTGGATCTCTAGCCGCTATGCCACTCATTTCGACCCCGCAGTCGTCGAAGCCTTCATCGCCCGCGAAGAAGACTTTTTGCGTGTAAATCAAAACTACAACCCACAATCGGACGATCTCTGCGAGGCGGTGCAGGAGCTTGTTGAGGCGGAGCCTGATGCCAAGGAGCTACAAGCCCAAGACATCGACACCAAGATCATCGAAGCCATCCGCTAGGGGCAATTGCTCGTCAAGTGGTAGACGATCCGGCCAGTACTCAATTGTAGGCGAGCGGCAGATGGGAATTTACCTACCGAGAACCGCTCGCTAGCGTTTTGAAATTGCTGTAGCGGGGACGTCCAAGTCACCCGGTGAAAAACACCCTCGTAGTGCGCGGTGACGTGGACGTCCCCGCTACGTGATGCCTGCTCGGCAAACGTGTGACTAGGTAAATTCTCAACTGCCGCTCGCCTTACGGCTCTCGCCCACCGAAGTGGGTATCTCCGCCGGTACAGTTGCAGTTGCAGTTGTCGCGTGCGGTTTGGCGCGTTTTGACCTTTTTGCGCTAGCGTCTCAAAACGCGTTTTTGTTCGCAAAAGTCGCCCGATTTTTCCTGGGGGTAAAAACAGTAAGTCTCTTACTGGCAACACGTTGCGAATAATCAAGGGCTGCGCAGTTGCCTGTGTTTTGCGAATCTCAGGGAGGCAAACAGCGCAAAACTCCGCTGAATGCAGCGCCAATTCGGTACGTCGAGACTAGCCGGCAAGCGTGAACAAGCAGTTTCGCTTTTGGACAGGGGGGTCGCAAAAGTCGGATGGGTCAAGTTGTCAAAGAACAATCGGCGCGGTCAGACGCCAAGGCAATTTTAGTGGATGCAGCACAAA
>JAJDEE010000129.1 GCA_029259975.1 Planctomycetota bacterium | reverse complement strand
TCGCTAGCGCAAAAAGGTCAGGACTCGCCAAGCTCACCGACGTTGAACTGCGGGGAACTCTATCTTGAACGCTATCTTGCTAAGAAATCTAGCCAACGATGCAGCCAGGGCTGCGTCCACGGATTCCAAGTTGGGTAGCTAACTGAGAATGCGGAGATCGCCAATAAACTCAAAGCTATTGCTTGACGTGTGCGCGATCGTGCAAGCCAATCGGCTGCCGGGATCATCGTCACAAGCCACAACGGCGCAAACCAAAACATCCAGCGCAGCCCGCTGGTCATGCCGCCGTAGTTGCGATCGACCTGTGGACGAAGGGCGATGTAAAAAACAAGGCAGACGATCGTCAGCAACGCTACGCCAAACGCCAACCAACGTCGGCGCGCGTCACCACTTCGTAACCACATCAATATACCGGCGGTACTCAGAAGCCATACAGGCGTGAGTGAAAAAATGCCGTGGTGACCGATCAGGGCGTGCAAGGCGTACTTTGCTTTTGATGGCTCGCCACGATCGATACCTTGGCGATTTTGCCAGTAGCTTTCTCGCTCGACGCCGTCGATCGTGTAGTTGTAGATGTACCAATTTTCTTCGGCGATTTCGGTCCCTTTGTGCATGTAGGGCGGCGTAAGGCAATCGTGGGCGGCGTAGTTTGTTGCGAAAAAGGCGATGACTACCAACAACGTCGCGGGCAAGAAACCTAGCAGCCAGGCGCGCAGGTTGCAAGTCACGAGAGCAATGCCCAGCAAGGCGAGAAAAGCGAGTGCAGGCAGTTCGTTGGCGGCTGTGAACGCAGCGAACAGCCCGGCGGCAAAATAATAGCGCAGACGTGTTTCACCGTCACACCAGATTCGCACGAAGGCGTACAAAGCAAGCGTCGCGCTGGCTGCGGCCACGGTGTGGTTGTTTAGCACGACAGCAAAGGTCGTCAGCAACGTGCCCAGGCAAGCGGACGCGACCACAAAGATTCGTCCCCAGTCGGTTGTGCCGAATCGTTCGGCAAGCTTGGCAACGAAGAAAAACATTAGCGCGAGCGTCAAAATATTGATCGTCACAAGCATCAGCCTACCGACGACGTAGGGATGGCTTGCTAGCGTCATGCCGGTTGCTTTATTGATCAACCAATACTCGCCAGCCAGTATTGTGTAGAGCAGCGGCGGTTTGCTCGAGTAAAGATGCAGCTTGCCATCGCGACCGCGATGCTGCACCATGTCGATCGTGTTCCAAATGTTACGGTCGAGCACCTCGTCGATTTCGTAGGTGCCATGCTCGACCAGTGCGCGGATTGCAAGCCAGCGGCTACGATCGTTGGCGCTGAGGAAAGGCCGCTCCAGTTGCCGATTACTGAGGATTTTTGCCGTGGCGACTACCAGCTCGCGATCGAATTGCTCGACCGTTAGATTTTTCTTTTGGAGCTTTGCTTCAACCCGTTTAACGTCTTGTCTGATGAGGTGTTTTTGCAAGTCGGCGCGATTGACAGAGTTCACCGACATCAGCCTGCCGGTCATGTTGCCGATTGCCAGGGCGATGAGCAGCGCGTAGACTCCCCAGCGAAGCTGCAGAGTAGTGTCGCTTTGAGGTGAGCTGTCGGGGTCGCTCATTGCGACTCGTTCTCCGCAGCGAGCGTGTCGTCAGATTTCTGTGTAGAGGCGTCGCCCTTTTGTGTAGCACTTTTTTCTGGCGAGGTGTGCTCCTTGACCGAAAAATGATCGGAGTCGCGTGAAACGAGCGAAGCGATCATCTCGGCAACAAAACCGACGGCGAGCAATTGTGCTCCGATCAGCAGCGCCACCAGCGAATAATAAAGAGCGGCGGTCTCGTGAAGGTGAACCGCTTCGTGCCCAGGCAAACGCGACCAGCACCACGACATGGCTAAATAAAACATGCCAAACATGCCCGCGGCTAACGAAAGCATACCGGCAGTGCCAAGCCAATGTTGCGGGCGTTGGCCAAAACGAGTGATGAATTGCACGGTCAGCAGGTCGAGAAAGCCTTTGGGGATTCGCGACCAACCATATTTCGATTGCCCATGCTCGCGCGGTCGGTGCTCGACAACGACTTCGCCGACGTTAAATCCGCGCGAGGCGGCTAGCACTGGCACAAAGCGATGTAGCTCGCCATACAGGCGGACTTCATGAATCACATCGCGCCGATAACACTTAAGCCCACAGTTGTGGTCATGCAATTTCACGCCCGTCATCCAGCCCACCAGAGCATTGAAAACCCGCGATGGCCAGACCTTGTGCCAGGGGTCGTAACGTCGCTGCTTCCAGCCACTGACGACATCAAAGCCTTGGTCGAGCTTGGCGAGCAACAGCGGAAATTCACCGGGGTCGTCCTGCAAGTCGGCATCCATGGTGATAATGACTTCGCCGTCGGCGGCATCGAAACCTGCGCTGAGAGCGGCCGCTTTGCCGAAATTGCGGCGGAAGCGTATACCTAGCACGCAATCGTCCTGATCGGCGAGATTTTCAATGATTTTCCAGGAAGTGTCAGTCGAGCCATCGTCGACAAAGATAATTTGCAGCTGATAGTCGTTCTTAGCAGCAACCTTACTCAGCTCGCGATGAAGCTGCCCGATGCTTTCCGACTCGTTTAGAGTAGGTATGACGACACTAATCATAGCTGGTTCGACCAATATGTTGTGAGTTGCGATGCTTCTTCCATAATAACAGAAACAGGGATCGGAACCACCTGAGATCGCTTTGCGGGGCATACGAAAAGGCAGCGATTGTACCGGTTCTGCGGCGAGAACATGCCTTTGTTATCTTAGGGAGACGTTTTACAATGGCCTACGGCGCGAGTGTCGCGTCTCGACGAATTTAACGATTTTTATGTTCCTGCCGTGGAGTTGCTCGTGCCGCGCGTTGTTTCTTTTATTGTGCTCTTGGCGGTGATCATCCTGATCGGCTCGATGTTTTTTCAGGTGATGGTGCAATTTATTGTGCCGTTGTTTTTGGCAGCGGTGCTAGTGGTGATTTTTAAGCCGCTGCATGTTTGGGTGCTGAAGAAATGTGGCCATCGAGTCAGGTTGTCGGCGGCAGTCACGACCCTGCTGATTGTGTTGATCGTTTTATTGCCTACGGGTGCGATGCTCATTCGCGCGATATCGGAAGGGGCGGATCTATATTCTGACTTTAGCGAGGACCAACCCCAACTGCCTTTGTTTGTCGATGAGGGCAACGAAACAAAAGAACCCGAAAAGTTGTTGGTCGACGCCAATTCTCTGCATGTGGTCATTGACAAGTTAATCCCGAAAATCAATTCGACGGCAGCGAAGCTGCACTTGCCCAGCTTAGATTCTGCGGAGGTCCGAAAGTACGTTGACAAGAATTTAAAAAAAGTTGCGGCTCCGCTGGCATTGGGAGGCGTTCGCGTACTGGGCAGTACGTTGATTGGATTGTCGATTATGGTGCTGACGTTGTACTACTTTTTTGCCGATGGGCCGAATATGGTCGCGGGGCTGATGAAGCTGTCGCCCCTGGATGACGTGTACGAACAAGAGTTGCTCGACAAATTTGCCGATATCAGCCGCTCGGTCGTGGTGGCGGTCTTGCTCTCAGCAGTTGTGCAGGGCCTCTTGGCGGGAATTGGGTACTTTTTTGCAGGTGTGCACAATGTCTTCTTTTTGACGGTGCTAACTTGCTTCTTGGCAATGGTACCGTTTGTTGGCGCGGCTGCTGTTTGGGTGTTTGTCTGCCTGTACCTTTTTTATGTTGGGGCGTCGACGGCGGCGATTGCGCTGGCAATTTACTGTGTCTTGGTGGTTTCGATGATCGACAATTTCATCAAACCGATCGTCCTACACGGGCAAGCAAATTTGCACCCGCTGCTTGCTCTGCTCAGCGTGATTGGCGGCATCCAAGCCCTGGGACCGATCGGCATTCTTGTCGGCCCGATGCTGGTCGCCTTTTTGCAGGCGCTGCTGAATATGTTGAACAAAGAGCTGCATCTGTTAGGACAAGAGTCGGACGCGACAGGCAAGCCCGTAGTTTTTGCGACCTCCCCAGCCTCTACGGTCGCAAGCAATCCGCCTACATCGTTGTCGCAGCCACAGCCCAAAAAGAGCAAACGTAAGCGGAAAAAATAGGCGGCTTGGCTGAACTCCTTTTTATGTGCTAGCATCCCCCGCGAAGTGCCAGCAGTCCTGGCTAGGCCATTTTCTCGGTTTGGTTTAGAATGTGCGATCTCTGACCACGCCACCTTGGAAAGGTGGAGAGAAAAACGGGTCGCTCGTTCTCGACAGAAGATTGCCGAGTTAGCGACAGATGCAATGTGAAAGGACTCCGAAATGGAATCGACTGTGCTTGTTTTATATGCCACGAAGATGGCGATTGCCTCGAGTTTGGGCGTGATGTTTGGTTGGCAACCTATGCCCGATGCCGCCTCGAATGAGGATGGCCCAAAGATTGAGTACATCATCCAGATCGAGCCTGAATTGGTAGCCACTTTACAGGCGGGTCAGTCGATTCCGATCACTAGCGACATCCCCGCCGACATCGGCCCGATTGGGCGGATTCGCGTTGTCATTGGACGTGATGAACTGCCACGTCAAAAGCTCGTGACTAATTTTAAGCCGTGGCCTACGAAACAACCAACCGCAGGGCAACTTCGCGAAGGTCTCGTCGAAACGCAATTTACCGTGCCGCCGGTGCAGTCTAGCAACTCGGGACGCTACGGCAGCCAAGCAACCGCTAACAATTCAATCTTGCCACCTAGCGGAGGTGCGCCAGGTGGCAGCGCAACTGCAACCACAAATCCGTTTGGCCGTGCGTTACAACAAGGTGCTGAGCAAGCTCGCAATTTAGCGACCGACGTGAAACAGCAAATCCTGCCTCCCAGCAGTAACGAGCTGTTTGGCGGAAGTGGTGCCGGCCAAGGCGTGCAGAATGCCATTAACAACACAAACAATCAGTTTAGGAGAGGCTTACAGCAGGGTGTCGAGCAAGTCGCCGATCGGGCGGGCCAACAACTGCGTCAGGCTGTCGACAATGTAGGACAAGACGCACGCAATGCGAGCGATCGTTTTGGTCGTTCGCTGCTGCCAGAGCAATCTACACTCGACGATAGACAAGGCCAGCCTGCTGCCACGATCTTACCTCCAAGTGCGCAATCAACAAGTCTGCCGGGCAAGGGACGGCGAATTGACAAACCCATCCAACCGCAATATCAGCAGCCACAACGTCAGCAACCAATACTCGGCGCACCCCCTGCGAGTTTTGCCGAGTCGTCTCCGGCTCGCACTAATCCCAGCAGCCAGCCCGGTGTTTTCGACGCCCCGTGGCCATCGACCTCGGGTAGTCCACCAGCTGCAACGACAGTGGGCAACACACCTCCTCCAAGTCGTTACGGCAACCAAGCTAGTCAACCGCCTGCCCAGGCTCCATCTTGGCCGACTGACCCGAGCGGACGCGACTCATTCGATCTCGCTAGTCTCCCCTCCCAAAACGCTGCCCCGATCTACGCGGAAGATAATCAGTCAGGATTCAGCACGACCGGCGGTAGTACCAAGGGCCCCAGCTTTCCGGCGAGTGGAAGCCAACCCACTACGCAACACCCCGCAGTGCAACAACCCTTTTCTTCGCAACATAATGGCAACACGAACTGGTCCGGTCAGTCGCCAACGCCCGAAATTCGTGCTCCTGTGCAGACCCAACCCGATGCCGCTGGCATGCAACCCGTCGGGGACACGCGGGGCTATCAACAAAGTGATAACAAAAATTTATTCCCGTTGCTCCTTTCATGGGTTTTGCTAAGTGGCTCTGGAGCTGGCAATCTGTATCTTTTTTGGAGCTACCTTGACGTGCGTAACAAGTATCGCAGCGTCGTGCATAGCGCGCCGAGGCGGCGCGATCGTTATGACGATTGAAAGAGCAATCGAGTCACCGCACGCCCAGCGGAATTGCAACGCCACCCGGTCTGAGACCCTGAGTGATGGGTCCCTGCTGTCTTGCAGGGGCCAAAGCCACCGGAGTCGGCAGAGGAGTCGTTGGCAAGGTAGCGATCGACGAAACTGTTGGCCGATTCCCAGGGAACGTGCTGCCTACTGTTTGTGGCGTAAGGCCAACGAAAGCTGGTGATGCAAATGTGTTCCAGTCGCTGCTGCCGGCACTACGCACCGGGGCAATACTGCCAGGCGAAGCGGTGCCAAGGTCGATCTGAGGAGTGATCGCTGGTAGACTCCACAGCGCAGGGTTGTCAGGCAGCGTGTTGATTTGCACGATGCCAACGTTGATCGAGAGCGAGAGCTGTGCGGCAGGCACACGCAGTTCGATTTTTTGTGGTAATGACACGCCCACTTCGGGGTGATAAAGATGATTGCTTGCCCGCGTGCTAGCGACCAACGTGCCGGTCGCGTCGTAAATGTGTTGCTCAAGAACCCAGGCACGACGGGCGTCGATGATCGTACTTTTCGACATCTGGCCGCCACGCGTTTGAATGATCGAGCGAATTTCTAGCTCGCCATTACCTTGAGAATTAGGTCCATGTGGAAACGGTCCTTCGTGCCGATCATTGGGCGAGAACTGCATCATACCGAGTGCATCGAGCAGCCATTGTGGATCGATGGGCATCACCTGCTGGGCAGCGCTACTAGCATATTGATCGTGCCGACTGAAATAGAGCGCTGGTGGCTCGTTGCGTTTGACCCAAAACCAAAATAGTTCGTCGTTGGCACCCAGGTCGACCTCGGGACCCGTCAGCGCTGTCGACGCTTGCAGCCGGACTTTGCCCGGCTGTTGGGCGGCTATATTGCCGCGAAGCAGCGGAATTCCAGGCATCCCAGGCACGGTGATCGAGGCGCTGTTCGTTTGGTAGCTAACTATTCGAGAGGCATTTTGATTGACTGCTGCGACGACTTGATCGACTGTCGAACCGGCCAACAAGACTTCGGGAGCTGGCGGCCCCACCTGAGCAAATGGGTTGCGGAACGAGCGATTGCAGGTCGCCCCCGAGCCGCAAAACACGACGAGCAATAGCATCAGACCATGCAGATGTCGCGAAGCTGTTCGTGTTTTGCGATTGGCTGTGTTCACGCTGCGTCCGTTTCGAGGTTCGATGCTGAGGTGCCGGCCTGAGTTTCTCCGTCGCCGTAAAGCAAGTCGATCATCCGCTGTTGTATCTGCTCGGCTTGTTTTGCGTCTGGTTCGTCAACAATCAATTCGTAGCGTTGGTCGCGTCGTGGGGCAAAAAGTGCGAGGACTTCTTGACCCGTTTCATTGCGGCTTGCTTCTTCGCGACGCAAAACGCGTCGGCG
>JAJDEE010000128.1 GCA_029259975.1 Planctomycetota bacterium | reverse complement strand
GGCGGATGTGCTCGAACGTGTGGGGCTTGTCGGAAAGCGGCAGCAGGGCGAGGGATTTTACGACCGCTTTCGTGGCCGGCTGATGTTTTCGATTCGCGATCCGCGCTCGCGTCCAATTGCCTTCGGTGGTCGGGTGCTGCCGGGCGTTGGCGAAGAAAATCCTGATCGTCCCGAGGCGAAATATATTAACAGCCCCGAGACGCCGCTGTTTAGCAAAAGCGGGCAGCTGTATGCACTCGACATGGCCAAAGAGGGAATCACTAGCGAGCAAGGCATCGTCGTGATGGAGGGCTACACCGACGTGATCATGGCGCACCAGCATGGCATCACGAATGCTGTCGCGGTGTTGGGCACGGCGCTCGGCGAGCGTCATGTGCCGCTGGTGCAGCGTTTTACCGATCGAATTACACTAGTTCTCGATGGCGATGAGGCTGGGCAAACGCGTACTATGCAGATCTTAGATGAACTGCTAGCACTCTTTGTGGCGCAAGAAATAGATTTAAAAATTCTGACCTTGCCAACAGGGGGCGATCCATGTGATGTTATTGACTCGCACGGAAGCGAACATTTTAAACAACTCCTGTCGACTGCGGTCGACGCTCTCGAACACAAGATTGCTGCTGTGACCAACGGATTGGTATCAGTAACTGACAGAGGCCCTGGCAAAGGGGTCCCAAGTACCCACGCCACTTCTCAGGCGGTGGAAGAGATTCTTGGTACGGTTGCGCGAGCTATTCCTACGGGCGGTAGTGCTTCGTCGGTGGGCTTGGTTCGCGAACAGCATGTGATGTCGCGATTGTCACGACAGTTTGGCATTGGCGAAGAAACGATTCGTACGCGGTTAACAGCAATACGCCGCGAACAGGCCTCGCGTAGCCGTCCTAGGTTCTCTGACCAGCAGGAGAGGACTCCCGAAGTGAAACTGCGAAGCGAGCGACTGGTTCTTGCCGCTTGGGAAAGAGAGTTGCTGGAACTGCTTTTGCATCATCCCGAAGTCATCTCACAATTAGCCCCAGCCTTGCCCGCCGAAGAGATCCCGAATGCATTCTGCCGGCAGATCTACGAACGATCGTTAGAGTTGCATCGTGCCGGATCGGCACCGACCTTCGAGCAGCTGATGCTAGAAACCGACGATAGCGGTGAGAAAAACCTGTTGGTCGAATGCGATGAGCTTGGCCAAGAAAAATCGACCAGCGATACCGAACAACGCGTAAAAGACTTGATCGCATTAGTCACCAAACAGAAACAAGAAGCTTGGCAGCATTCGCAACTTGCCGAGCTAAAACAAAATCAACTCGATCCTGAACACGAACAGGAGGTACTTGCTGAGCTGTTTCAAGCGTTCAAGCAGAACAAGAGCAATTAGCCAACGGCCAATTGTTGCACCGCACAGCTGTTTTAGACACGCTATTTTTTTTTACAAGGACGATTTTTACAAGGACGATTTTTTTACAAAGATGATGACAAACGCCGCCAAGCAGGTTCTTCGCCCACGGATGGGTGAAAAGTTTGGTCGGTGTCCCGCTGCTTCCGAAGTTGGTGTGTACTCTCGAACGTAGCAGTACGTTTTGCCAACGACTTCGGGTAAGCTTTTCCAAACGCACAGGAAGTGCAGGAGGAGTTTTTGATGACCCACGCAACAAAATCGACGACGAATGTCACCCCAAACACGACCGCTAATCAAAGCTCAACGTTACCGCGTACTGTCGCAACGTCGAAGATGTCATTCAGCGAGATTAAGCAGCTCGCCCAAGCTCAAGGTTTTCTGACCTACGAGCAAGCCAACGATTTTCTTCCCGACGAAGTTGAGAACTCAGATGCTGTAAGCGTATTGCTCGATATGGTCGACGCGCTCGGTATCGAGTTTGTCGAAGGCGACCATACGCCTCAGCATCCCGAAGTTCTGGAAGCAGCTGATGCGAACGACGGCGAGCGGCTATTTTCTGACGAGTTACCGAAGCTTACTGACGATCCGATTCGGATGTACTTGTCGCAGATGTGCCGAATTCCGCTGCTGACACGTGAAGAAGAAATCACGATGGCGAAAAAGATTGAGCTGACGCGTAAGCGATTTCGACGGAACTTGCTACAGTCGTTTAGCGCCTTGCAAGCCACTGTCGAAACGCTCGACAAGGTTCACGCGGGCGAGTTGCCCTTTGATCGGACAATCAAGGTTTCGCTAACAGAGCGACTGACCAAAGAGCAGGTTTCGGCTCGCATGCCGACAAATCTACCGACGTTGCATCACTTGATGCGTGAGCAGAAGCGTGATTTTGCAGTTCTGATTCGACGGAGCTGTGGAGCCAAAGAGAAGCAAGCTGCTCGGCAGCGATATCTCGATCGTCGCCGCATGATGTTGCAGCTTGTCGAAGAGCTGAGCTTGCGGACACGACGCGTGCAGCCGTTGATGCGCAAGCTTGAAGAGTTGTCACGTCGGATGGATTTTCTGCAAAAGCAGCTTGTCGAGCTGCGCGGAGAAAATGCTCCTGCCACTCGTCTTGAACCTGTGCGACGCGAGTTGGAAAAGCTCATGCAGCAATCGCTCGAATCGCCCAGCAGTCTGCGAAAGCGATGTGCGACTTTACGTGTGCAGCTGACTGAGTTTGATCGCGTCAAGCGAGAACTTTCCAGTGGCAATCTTCGTCTGGTTGTTTCAATCGCGAAGAAGTATCGCAATCGTGGCTTGAGTTTTCTGGATTTGATCCAAGAGGGAAACACCGGCCTGATGCGAGCGGTCGACAAGTACGAGTATCGTCGTGGTTTCAAGTTTTCGACGTATGCCACTTGGTGGATTCGTCAAGCGATCACCCGTGCGATTGCCGATCAAGCGCGTACGATTCGTATCCCGGTGCATATGATCGACGTACTTAGCAGGCTGCAGCAAACGGCTAAGCGTTTACAGCACGAGCTTGGTCGATTGCCGACGCAAGAGGAAACTGCTGAGGCGGCCGGCGTCGATCTGGAAGAAAGCTTGCACGTGATGGACATCGGCCGCGCGCCGGTCAGTCTGGACCGTCCGATTGGCGAGAGCGCTGATTGTAGTTTCGGCGAGCTGATTGAAGATTCGCAAACCGACAATCCGCTCAAGCTAGCCAACAATGGTCTGCTGCGGGAGAAGATTAACGAGTTGCTCAAGACCCTGACTTATCGCGAGCGCGAAATCGTTCGTCTGCGATACGGCTTGGCAGATGGTTATTGTTACACGCTCGAAGAAGTTGGCCGGATATTCAAGGTCACCCGCGAACGAGTGCGGCAAATCGAGGCCAAAGCGGTTGCCAAGTTGCAACATCCAGTCAGAAGTTCTGAATTGGCGGAATACGTCGTCGACAGCCCTGTGCCGGAGCAGGAAGAAGTCTGGGGGCTGACCCCAGCGGAGGCTGTCGTGGACGAGCAACTGGTCGCAGCTTGAGCGACGACAGCG
>JAJDEE010000127.1 GCA_029259975.1 Planctomycetota bacterium | reverse complement strand
CGGGCCGTGCGGTCAGCCAAACAACGGTGCCAGGCGCGATTACTTGGCGAGTCTCTTCTCGCATCACGGCTCCTCCACCTAGACTGAGAACCAAGTCGCGTTGCTTGGTAAGCTCTGCGATGGACTGGGCCTCTAGGTCTCGAAACGCTTGTTCGCCGTCGTCCTCGAAAATCTGCTTGATCGATTTGCCTGCGCGTCGCTCGACTTCGACATCCGCGTCGATCCAATCGTATTCGAGCCGCTCGGCTAGCAATCGCGCGACGGTAGTTTTGCCGGTGCCACGATAGCCGATAAGAGCAATAATCATCTTTTACCGCCGATAGGGCCGATTGCTTTTTTCAGCACTTTACGCATCAATCCGGCTGGCGCGTCCTGCTTAGTAAAAAGTTTGAACTGAAGCTCCGCCTGCTTCTCGAACATGTCAACGCCAGTAGCAACATGGCAATTGCGTTCGCGGGCTTCCTTGATCAACAGGGTCGATTCAGGGTTGTAGACCGTGTCAAAAACTAGCATCGAAGGTTTGAGCGAAGTTTTGCTCAGCGGCGACTCGTCGACGTTGGGGTGCATGCCGATTGGGGTACAATTCACAACCACATCGCATAACGCCCGATTGCGAGATTCCCAATCGATCGCTTTACAGTCGAACGATGCCGCCAGCTTCTCGCTGCGCTTTTTCGTACGTGAGGCGACCGTCACCAACGCACCTCGGCTGCGTAGACCGTAAACTATCGGTCGCGCAACTCCACCTGCCCCAAGCACTAGGACACGTTTGTTTTTGACGGGGCTTGGGTCCGCTGCAACAGTGCCCAATGCATTTTCCAGGCAATACATCGCAGCGTTGAAATCGGTGTTGTAGCCGATTACTTCTGAACCTTCGAACACAACTGTGTTGACGGCCGCGATGCTTTTTACCGCCGGATCGACCTTGGTCAAATGACGAGCGATCGCTTCTTTGTGCGGAATCGTCACGCTCAGACCACGTATACCAAGCCGAGGAGCATCTTTCATAAACTGATCGAGGCTGTCCGAAGGCACACGGAACGGGCAATACACAGCGTCCATTCCTTCTGCCTCGAAAGCCGCATTATGCACATGTGGACTTAGACTATGTCCGATCGGATCGGCAATCACTCCATAGACAGCCGTGTTGTGGCCGATATTACTGTACCGATAGATCTCGGTCATCTGCTTGAAACTCAGCTGCCCCGGAGCCAATGTTCGTTCGTGATGAAAGGTGGCGTAAGTGAAAGGACCGCCAAACTTACGGGTGAGAATCCGCGAGGGGGTGCCGATATCACCCATGCACATTCCGACAGTGGGAATATCGCTTTCTTGCATCGTCTCGAGCATCCGCAAATTGTCGTGCGGGTCGTTGGCCATCGTGGCCAGCTTGATAATGTCAGGATCGTGCTGCGCCATTTCTTCGTGCAACTCGCGCAGGTTCTCGGGTGTCTTGCGGAAGTTGTGATAGCTAATGATCCGCTTGGTCTTGCCGAAACGCGGAATGGAGTTCGCGATATCCTCTTCGAGATCGACGTAGTCGACGCCCTCGGCAATCGCCTCTCGCAGGAGCAATATCCGTGACTCTTCGGTACCGCTCCATTTGCCCCCGTCCTCTTGGCGTCGGCAGGTGATGATCACCTTGCAATCCTGCTCTGGCAGCTCGGCCAACAATCGGCGGATGTTCACGCGGCTGGTAACATAGTCCAAACGCAGCTCAACCATATCGGCACCTTGTTCGGCCAGATGGCGGTGCTCGGCCATCATATGCTTATGGCGACTACGTCCGATTGCAACACAGATCATGAGATGTAATCCTGCAAGTAATTATCTACGAGAAATAAAAAATGATGGCTGAAATGATGGCAGGCTAAAAATCACGAATAGCCGAGTAATACACACAAGGTCTAAGGAGAATAGCCTCGGATGGACACAGATAGAACACCTATAAAAAAACTATTGGATCGGTTTGGGCGATCACCTTCCACTCCTTCGGCAATCAGCTCCGGCTAAATATACCCTGCTTTTACGGCGAATCAAACATTCTATCAGCGTGCGCGTGGTGGAACTAGCCGGTTGAACGAAAAGCCACTTGTTGAGAGAATGCCGGCTTGCCCCGCACTCGAACTTGGAGATCGCTCACATGGACGAACCCCGCCACAACCTGTCGCCGGCCTTTTGGGTTGCCGCCCTGGCTCTGACGTTTACGTTCAGCCTCAGTTGCCAAAGCGGCTGCCAAAGCGAGAAATCTCGGGATCCCTCCCCATCCACTACCACTCCATCCACTGGCAAGGAGTCTGCCTTGATCCCTCGTAGCGTTTTATTCGGAAACCCTCAGAAAGCCTCCGCTCGCATTAGCCCCAACGGAAAATGGCTCAGTTTTCTCGCGCCGGTCGACGGCATCCTCAACGTTTGGGTCGGACCGGCCGACAATCTCGACGCTGCGAAGCCGGTGACCGACGACAAAACACGCGACATCCGTGGCCATAGCTGGGCCTACACCGGCAATCACATTCTCTACTCGCAAGACAAAAAGGGCGACGAAAACTGGCATGTCTACGCCACCAATGTCGAAACCGGTGAGACCAAAGACCTGACTCCGGTCGAGAACGTCCATGCGCGGATACTCGACGTGAGTCAAAAATTTCCGAACGAGCTACTCGTCGGCCTCAACGATCGCATCCCGCAGCTACACGATGTCTACCGCGTGAACATCGAAACGGGCGAGCGCAAGTTGATCCAAGAAAACCAAGGCGTTGCTGCTTATGTGACCGATGACGATTTCCAAATTCGCTTTGCGTTTACCTTTACTCCAGACGGCGGGCAGGTCCTGCTCAAGCCAAAAACCGCTAGCGAAACCGGCGAAGGCGCCGAGTGGGACGAGTTCATGAAAGCCGGCCCCGAAGACGCGATGACGACCGGCCCAGCCGGTTTCGACAAAACAGGAAATGTGCTCTACGTGCAAGACAGCCGCGATCGCGACACGGGGGCACTGTTCGCCATCGACCTCAGCACGGGCGAAAAAACGCTAGTGGCCGAAAACCCACGCGCCGACGTTGGCGAGATGCTAGTTCACCCGACCGAAAAAACGATTCAGGCAGTCGGCTTTACTTATTCGCGTCGCGAGTGGACGATTCTTGATGATTCGATCCGCGCGGATCTCGACTACTTGGCGACGGTCGAAGATGGCGAGCTGATCGTCACCAGTCGCACGCTCGACGACCAGTTTTGGACCGTCGCGTTTTTGCTCGACGATGGGCCGCTCAAGTTTTATCTGTACGATCGCGCGAAGCAGGAAACTCGGTTCTTGTTCAGCAGCCGCGACGATCTCGATCAGTACCAGCTGGCAAAAATGCACACGCCGGTGATCAAAAGCCGTGATGGGCTGAATCTCGTGTCCTATCTGACGCTGCCGGTCGATAGCGATCCCGATGGCGATGCTAGACCCGCGAAACCGCTGGCCTTGGTATTGGACGTGCATGGTGGTCCGTGGGCACGCGACGACTGGGGTTTTAATTCTATGCATCAGTGGCTTGCGAATCGCGGCTATGCTGTATTGAGTGTCAACTATCGCGGCTCGACGGGCTTTGGCAAGAATTTTACCAACGCCGCCAACGGCGAGTGGGCTGGCAAGATGCACGACGACTTGATTGACGCGGTGAACTGGGCCGTCGAACAAGGAATCGCCCAGCGCGACAAGGTCGCGATTATGGGCGGCAGCTACGGCGGCTACGCTACGCTCGTGGGACTGACCTTCACGCCCGACGTGTTTGCATGCGGTGTCGATATCGTGGGACCGTCGAGCTTGGTCACGCTGATGGAAAACGTACCCGACTACTGGGCCCCCTTTATGCCCGTGATGAAAATTCGCGTCGGTGACGTCGATACCGACGAAGGCAAGGCCGCGCTGCTCAAGTGTTCGCCGCTCACGATCGTCGACAGAATCGAACGTCCGCTGCTCATCGGCCAAGGGGCCAACGACCCGCGCGTCACGCAGCTCGAAGCCGACCAAATCGTCGAGGCGATGACCGCCAAAAAAATCCCTGTGACCTATGTCCTCTACCCCGACGAAGGCCACGGTTTCGCCGGCGAGCAGAACCGTATGTCGTTCAACGCCGTGACCGAGGCCTTTTTAGCCAAGCACCTGGGCGGCCAGTTCGAACCGATCGGCGACGATTTTGAAGACTCCAGCCTGCATGTGCCCACAGGCGCTGATAGCTTGCCGGGTTTGGCAGAAGCGTTGCCAGACGATCGGCAGCAAATGCCAGCTGAGGAGCCGGCGGAATAGAATTTCTGCTAGTAAAATAGACAAATAATGAACCGCTTATGAACGCCGATAAATGATAATAAAGTTGGCAATGTTAATTTTGATTAGTGTTTATCGGCTTTCACCAGCGGCTTTTCTTTGCTGCCCACTAGTACCAAACAAACTTTTCGCTTGCCTTTCCCGCGTTGGCTGCTAACAATGGAATCAGCATGACCACTTACCGCAACGACTTCTGGTTTACCCTCTTTCTATTTACAGGAACTCGCTACTTTTTTTGGGTAGCGGGGCCGGAGGACGTGCGTAAGTAGTCGTTAAAAAAGTTACTTTGCCTTTCTCAGCCCCGAGACCCTCAGTGGTTCTCGGGGCTTTTTTCGTTTCTAGGAGATTAATACGATGATCATCGTCATGAAAAGTAGCGCGTCGGAGCAGGACATCGAAACCGTGATTCAAGATGTCGAAGCCCGCGGTTTGAAGGCCCACCCCATTCGAGGTACCGAGCGGACCGTCATCGCGGCGGTTGGCGAAGAGCGGATCGCTGGGCTAAACTCGCTCGAAAGCTGTCCAGGTGTTGACGAAGTGATGTCGATATTGGCTCCGTACAAACTGGCTAGCCGTGAGGTGCAGCCCGAGCAAAGTGTCGTCCGCGCTGGCAGCTTGACGGTTGGCAACGGTAACATTGGTGTCATCGCCGGGCCTTGCTCGGTCGAAAGCGAAGAGCAGCTCGTCTCGGCCGCCCATGCCGTCAAAAAGGCGGGGGCGTCAGCCTTACGCGGCGGTGCATTCAAGCCTCGCACCAGCCCCTACAGCTTCCAAGGCATGAAAGAAGAAGGGCTTAAGCTGTTGGCCGAGGCACGCGACCAGACCGGTTTGGCGATCGTCACCGAAGTTGTTTCGCCTGGCGATGCAGAGCTGGTGAGCGAGTACGCCGACGTCTTACAAATCGGCGCCCGCAACATGCAGAACTACCGTCTGCTCGAAGCTGTCGGCCGTTCGCCGCGTGCTGTTCTCCTCAAACGCGGCCCCAGCGCGACGATCGACGAATGGCTGCTCGCCGCCGAATACATTCTCGACGGGGGCAATCCCAACGTGATGCTCTGCGAACGAGGCATCCGCACTTTCGAGACTCATACACGTTTCACACTACCGCTCGCCACGGTCGCCTACGTGCAAGAGCGTACACATCTGCCCGTCGTGATCGACCCTAGCCACGGCACGGGACACACCGCGTTGGTCCCTTCGATGTCGCGAGCTGCGATCGCCGCCGGTGCCGATGGGTTGATCATCGAAGTCCACCCCGACCCAGGCAAAGCGCTCAGCGACGGCTACCAGTCGCTCAACTTCGAGCAGTTCGAAGAAACCATGGCCGGGTGTCGGAAGATTGCTTCGGCGCTAGATTGCACATTAGGCGCGGAATGAAGCCTGTGTTGCACGCACAATCCTATCACGACGCGCCTATCACGACGCGAGCTAAGCCGCCCGTCGGCGTTCAATCGCTGCCTGCGGCTTGATGGCTTCTTGGTTTTGTGTGCGGTTGCGGCTGAGGTGATTTGCCCAATCGAGGAGGCCGGGAAAGAATCGCTTGCCGAGGTGAGCGAGCTTAGCGTATGGCTGCATCACGACTTGTGCTTGATTGCGATAGATCGCTTTGATGGCGCGCGCGGCAATTTTCTCCGGTGTGGTCAGCATCCAGCGCGGGGGTAGTTTTTGCTGCTGCCGATCTGACCCAAGTGAGGCTGTCGCGAAGAGTTTGGTGTCGACAAACCCTGGGCAAAGCGCCGTCACCCCCAAGCCAGTCCGGCCGAACTCGGCGCGTAACGATTCGCTGAATCCAACCAAGCCAAATTTGCTGGCGGTATACGCTGCCAAGCGTCGGGTGCCAATCAAGCCAAAAAAGCTAGCGACATTGAGGATATGGGCTTCGGGGCGCTCGAGCAAAGTCGGCAATAGCTCGCGGGTGAAATGAATCGGTGCCTGCAAGTTGATCGCCAGCAGTCGCTCGCAATGTTCGGCGCTCATCTCGTGTGTTTGGCCGTAGTATGTGATTCCCGCGTTGTTGACCAGCAAATCGACGCCGCCCCAGCGATCGAGAATATGAGCGACGCTCGTGGCAATTTGCGTCGGCTCGCTAACATCGCAGCGTCGGCCAATCGCATCGACTCCTTTGCGTTTCACAGCCGAAACCACATCGACCAATCCAGCTTGATCGACGTCGAGCAGGAAGAGATCGACGCCCTCGCAAGCTAATTGCACTGCAATCGCCCGCCCAATGCCCGAGGCAGCTCCTGTGACTAACGCCGATTTATTACGGAGCGTTCGCATAACACGGTCTTAAGAAAAGTTATTTGAATCCTTTTTTCATCACGCCGCACGCCGTTGCTGTTTTGTCGTCTGCCCTGCATGTCGCTTTTCGATATCCACGGTACGACTCAACCGATGCCGATCCTCACCGCGCAGCTGCGCAACGCCCCAGTTGTCCAAGTAGTACTTCCCGCCGTTGTAGACGGAACGGTATTTCTCTTTGTCGGTGTAGACAGGCACATTCGTTGGAACGGCGCGTAGGTTGAAAGCTAGGCGGTGCCCGTCGGTGACATTAGGGGGCGAACCGTGGATACAGCGCTCGGTAAAGATCACAAACTGTCCAGCCTTAACCGGCATCGTGACTATTTCGCATTCGTCTCGATCGAACTCCAACGAAAAGTGGGCGTTGTAAAAACCTTCTTCGCCGCCAAACTTGATCGTCCGCATACGCTCGTGCGAACCACGTACAAATTGCATGCAACCGTTTTCTGGTGTCGCATCGTCGACGGCAATCCAAGCAGTTAGCTGAAAAATTTCGTCCCGGTTTGGCGGAAAAAGGGCCGGGTCGAGGTAGTCTTCGACCATGAATGTGCTAGCTTGGTGAAACTGGATCGCCGGCGAATGCGGCCCTTTGTAAAAAATCTGCGAGCGCCAACAAAGCAGATCGGGACCGAGCAGCTGAGCCAAACGCTCGGTAATCGCTGGCGAGGAGAGGTAGCTCCATAATCGAGACATTTCAAAATGACGGTCGCGTGGCGTGACGAAACCATAGGTCTCGGAGACCGTCGTTTCGGCAGCCAGGAGATCGTTGCGGAAATCCGCCATTTCTTCGCGCGAAAACGCATCGAACGGGCCAAGAAAACCGTCTTCGCAAAATTGCTTGATCTGGGTTTCGCTAAGTTGGTATTTAGGCTCGACGAATACCTTAGGCTCGAACGATTCCGGCATCTTGAATTTGCAGGGCTGATCGATGTACGCACGAGTGATACCCGATTTGATCAATACTGAAAACATCGAGTAGTCCCAATGTGTGGCGATCGAACGGAGCGCGCGAGGTAATAGCTTCTTGGGCAGCTTCAACGCTTTGTATGCCATTAGCAGCACCAGCATTGGCACGACCAAAACACGCTGCCAAAGAGGTCGAATTTTGGGATGTAGATTCATTGCAGTTCGTACGAGAGGCAGTAGCAAGCTTGTCCAGTGCGTTTCGCCACCTATCCGCAAGTCGTGGGGAGGCGAAGCCTAGTAGCTATCGTCGTCCAAGGCAATACCCCGAGGCCAGTCAGTATGAGACGATGGCCTAAATTGTGGCCAGAAATGTCAGCTAGCATCTTTGGGGTTTGATAGCAGTCGTGGTAGAATTCAGTAATACGATCACGTCCGCAGGGTGAAGCCCCAACAGCGTTTTCGTCGTATCCTCACAGGCTCTTCGCGACTATTCCAGATGTCCACAAACTCTTCCAATTCGTTAGGCCCATCCAATAGCGGCCAGTCGCGCTCGAGTGATGAAGGTGCGTCCGAAGAACGGGCACCTAAGAATCTCGAAAACCAAGCGGTAGAATCATTCGAGATCGATGTCACAGCAGGGCACTCTGTCGTACCGGCTGATGCTGAGCTACCGTCTCCCGCTGAACCACAGCCAAAGGCAGCGGCTATTTTGCCGGTGGAACCTAGCGGCTCAAGTGCAGGTCAGTCGACCCCCAGTAAGCCGGTCGAAAGTCCTGCTAAGGTGGTAACCGAGAAACCGGCCCCGGTAAACGCAGAACTACCAACGCAACTCGACATACAGCCAGGAGACTATGCTACGCCGCCGCCGGCAGATACCGCACGTCGCGTCGCCCGTCAGTCTTCTTGGTGGATCACAAGCCTGGGCGTCCACATTTTATTATTGGTCAGCCTCGCGTTCTCGACACTTGTTGTTCTGCAGGAAGAAGAGCTTGAACTTTATGCTAGCCCGGCTGTTTACGAAGCCGTGGAAGAATTTGAAGACCTCGAAATCGATCCCATGGACGACCTCGAGTCGCTTGAGGAAGAGCTAAACGCGCCCGACCCAGACACTCTAGCGGACCTTAGCAGCGAAACGCTTATCGAAGAACCGGTAATCAGCGAAACCTCCCTCAGCGAGTCCACCCCAGTAGACGAGACCAGCAGTCTTGCCGAGCTAGGCCAACTTTTTGTCGAAGACGGCACTGGCATGAGTGGTCTGGATAGCGAGATAGGCACCGGCGAAGGCGGCGCAATGGCCAAGTTTTTTGGAACCGAAGTCAAAGCCCGTCGTATCCTCTACATGCTCGACAACTCAGGTGGCATGCGTAAAGGTGGGAAGTTTGAGGCTTTGGTTAGCGAGCTTCAAGCCAGCATCAAGCGATTGAATCGCAAGCAAAAGTTCTACATTATCTTCTACAGCGATACCGTCTATCCGCTGTTCCACCCACATTCGGTGTTTGAGTTCGTGAAGTCGACACCCAAATCGCAAAAAATGCTGAAGGCTTGGCTCGACTCTGTGGAGTTGTGTGGTGGCAATGCAATTGATGAAGCGCTTGCTGCAACTGAGGAGATTCGCCCGGATGCAGTTTTCTTGTTGACCGATGGCGACCTATTCACCACGGAAAAAAAGAAAGCGATGTTGCTAAATCGAGGGAGACGCTCGTATTCGATTCACACGTTTGGGTTGGGTGTTGGCAAGCAAACCAATACGGCAGATAATCTCGAGCAAGTCGCGAAGGCTAACAAAGGAACTTTTCGTGCGATCAAGGTGACTGACGAAATGAAAGCTTTAGCCAAAGAAAAGCAGCGACCCTACCACAGCAAGAAGCGAGGACAAGTGTGGGGCCTTAAAGTCGGCAAACGCTGAGCATCCTCGAAACGTCTGGCAGGCCGCGTACGACCTCCCCTAAATTCTGCCCTGTTCTGTCGCCTCACTTGCAAAAAAAGCGGGCCTCGGATGAGCCAAATACTCATTGACTTAACGAAAAGGTCAGGGGCAATTGAACCTTTCCATCACAAGACCATCCGAG
>JAJDEE010000126.1 GCA_029259975.1 Planctomycetota bacterium | reverse complement strand
GATGCCGCCGATGCCGACGATGGGCGTTTTGGTGGCCTGGGCAGCTTGGTAGACGGCTCGCAGGGCGATTGGCTTAATCGCAGGGCCGCTCAGGCCGCCGATAACGTTGCCGAGCAAGGGGCGACGCTTTCGCCAGTCGATGGCCATGCCCTGGCAGGTGTTGATGAGCGAGAGGGCGTCAGCGCCTCCCTCGGCCGCTGCGACGGCCATTTCGGCGATGCTGGTGACGTTGGGGGTGAGTTTGGCGAGGATCGGGTGCTCACAGGCCTCGCGGCAGGCGGCGACCAAACGCTCGCACATGACGGGGTCGGTGCCGAAGTCGACGCCGCCGCTGACGTTGGGGCACGAGATGTTCAGTTCGATGGCAGCTACGGCTGATTCGCCGGAGAGCTGAGCGGCCATCGCGACGAATTCGTCCTGCGTCCGGCCGGCGATGCTGACGACGATCGCGGTTTGTTGTTTGGCAAGATAGGGCAAATGGTACTCGACAAAGGCGTCGATGCCATCGTTGTCGAGGCCGATCGAGTTGAGCAAGCCGGCCGCAGTTTCGACCGTCCGCCAGGGGGCGTTGCCTTTGCGAAGCTCCTGGGTGATCGTCTTGGGAACGATGCCGCCGAGACGCGAGAGATCGACCAACGACTCCATTTCGCGGGCATAGCCAAACGTGCCTGAGGCGACCATCACCGGGTTGGCGAGGGATAGGCGGCCTAGCTGAACGGCGAGATCGACGGTCGTGGGGATAGGCTGTTGGCTCAAGGTGCTTTTCGAAAAAATCACTTGTTGTTTTAGCGTGGGTGACGGCGTACTAGGGCAGACTCTTCGGGCGGGTTGAGTTTATCAAGGGCGTCGTAGACGGTGACAATTGTGACCGCTTCGACTTTCCCCAAGGAAAGCAGATGTTTCTTGTCGCCTGTGACGAGCAGCTCAGCTTGACCGACGATTGCGGTTGCCAAAATGAGATTGTCGGCAGGGTCTGCTGAATAATCTACCGCAGGCAGGTCGGTAATAGTAGTGGCTGACTCTCGGAGTCGGGCTACGAGTTCTACCGCTTTTTCCACTGGAATGTACTTTTTGAGTTTGTCGTAGTTCAAGACGCGTGAGAGTTCGGAAAGCTGTTCTTCCGAGGTGATCAATTCGATTTTTTCTGAATCCCAGGCGGCGAGCAGTTGATGCGGCAGGCTGTCTTTCTTGAGCATTGCCGATACCAGGACATTGGTATCAAGAACGATCCGCACCAGGATTCTCTTCCTGCTCAGCAGAGCGATCGGTCCGTACCGCTGTGACGGCATCATCGATTGCCTGCTGCAACTCTTCAGGCGATGCGTCTTGGTTCTGCTGTTGGATCTTGGCTACCGTTTCGAAGAATAGTCGCTTTTGTAGCGTACTGTTGACGAAGTCAGCCACGTTGCCACCTCCACGTTGAGCTAGCATGGCTTCAACGTCGCTGTAGGTCGCATCAGGAATTTCGATTTTGTGCGGCATGAGGATTAGTTTCTTTCTACCTAGAGAATGCCACGTTGCGGGAATGATTGCAAGTAATTCTTTGCATTCTGGCCCTGCTTACAGCGCAAACCGGTAGTGCAGCTCGCCATTGTTGGGAAAGCGATAGCAGCCAGTCACATCAACTCAGGCAGCTAAATAATGCCGCCGTGGGTGTTGTGTGGCGTCATGTGTGACGGCATGTCGAGGAACCAGATGCGTTCCCATTCGTCGAGAATTTGGCGTAGATTCTCCGACGTGTAGATCAGCTGTTGGGCACGACGGCCCGGATCGGCTGAGTACATAGGTAGCAGGCAGCCTGTGCTGCTGGCTAACGAGCAGACCGTGACAATAGTTAAGAGCCATTTACGCATTGGCGTAGCTCCTCCTTGAGCAACGAAGCAGCCCTCCCCATTAGAAGGGTCAGCAGCTTCAAAATTGGGTGCCAGCACCGAACGCCCATGCGTTTGCGCTTGCACCCGTCCCACAAATGAAAAGGCCTTTTGAACGAGGTCTCCAGTGCTCGAAAGCGAGTATTGGAGGTGCCCGTCTGGTAGAAAAGGTGACGAAACATAGCGAGCTGGCACTGCCGCGTCGAGGGCAGATCTTCCAGCTGGTCAAATGGCGAAAGGCTATGGGCCAAGACGGAGAGCCTGTAGGTAAATGATTCTTTGTGGAGGCTGACCGCGTTTGACTCTGGGCTAAGAGTCGTAAGTCGTTGGTGGGGCAAGTGTTTCGCTTGCTGCCGGTCCTGGAGTAGGACTTGGCGGTGGATTCGCTGGGGCGAAACTGTTGGCTGCTGCGTGATTCTCGGCGGCGGCTTCGTTGACTCGTCGTTCAAGCTCGCGGACGCGTTCTTCCATCTGTTTGCCGGGCTTAAATGTTACAACGAACTTCTCTGGCACAAAGACTTTTTCGCCTGTACGAGGATTGCGGGCCTTACGTGCAGCCCGCTGTTTGACCTCGAAAACGCCGAAATTACGCAGCTCGATCCGCTCATCCTCGACCAGTGTGTCGATGATTGCGTCGAACGTTTTTTGGACGATTTCCTTGGTCTTGAGCTGAGTAAGCCCAATCTCCTCGGAGATGGTCTTTACGATTTCTTTTTTCGTCACGACGAGGTCCCCTATCAGAAGGATCGGCGTGCCTTGCTCAGAGCTGCCATCGATGAAAAATGACCATTGCGGCGAGGCACCGTTCTCGCTCCAAGTGTAACTGGCGTAAGCATTAGTGTCAAGTTTGATAGGGCAGAACCGGTCGTTCTCGGGGGGGCTGACGAGCAGGCTCGCGACACCCCTAAAAGGTCGTTTGGGACGATTTTCAGTTGTCAAAGAACAAGTACCCGTTTCTGCCGCATTCTGCGGAAAATAGGGCGACAAGGTCGTCTGCGGTGGTTCATTGAACCTAATCCGGTGTTTGACCTGCAGGGAGGTAGATCGACCAACATCGGCGGTGAACTTTAACTAACCGGTATAAACTGTCAATTTGGCTGAGGGCTTGGGAGTGGAAAGCTAGGGACTGAGGGCGGTTTCTGCAACTTACGTTTTTTCATAAGCCTAGCTGGTACCCACCTGATGTGGCGTGGACGCCACCGCTAATGGGCCCTGCCGTTGTTAATCATGGGTTTGCTCTGGCCTATTGATGGAAAGCACTGAAAAACAAGCTCCAATCCTCCAGGATATTTTGAGAATGGGTGTGCAAAACCCCTGTGGATCGCTCAGACAGCTGGGTGAAAATAAATGAACCACGACGACACAACGGGCACAACGCAAAAAACTCGTAGTG